>DASYLE010000167.1:0-9176 GCA_036009745.1 Luteibacter sp.
CCGTCGCGGCACTGGGCGACCAGCATGGGATAGATGCTGCCCTCGGCGCTCGCCGACGTGGCAAAGGCACACTCGGCGTCGCGAAACGCCAGCCAGCTTTTCTGCGCCGTCACGAGGAGGCGCATGCCGTCTTTGTTGTCCTTGAGGCGTCCGCCTATCTGCTTGTAGACGGTATTCAGTTCGGCGTCCGATTTCTTATAGGCCTGGTCGGCGCAGCTATTCATCGCGGACTGGCTGCTGGCATTCGCGCAATCCTGGGCATGGACGACAGCCATGGGCGCCAGGACGAGAAAGCCTGTGAGGATTACCGACTTCATGGAGGGCTCCTTGAACGGGGTGGTTGTACCACCGCCGCATCATGCACCTATCCCGCCGGCCCGGTCTCCTGGACTTCCGCGAATGGCCTGCTTTGCCGACGGCGATACGCCTGGTGAAAGCCCGCCGTATGGTGCAGCTGGGCGTTTTCCGCCAGCTTTTCATCGCAAGTGATACGACCGAGGAAGAACATGTGCGAGCCGATTTCCTGGCTATGCACGATGCTCAATTCCTGGATGCGCGATGCCCAGGCCACGGCGGGAATGCCGAATTCGCGCGAAGGGCGAACAGGAAACGGAAGCGCGCTCCACGCCGCCAGCGGCTTCCTGTGATGTTCGCCGAGTTTGTAGACGGCCGACTTCATCGTCGCGGGGACGCTGGAGAGGGCAACCCGACGGACGTCGCGCATCACCGGCATGGAAACGCTGGTGCTGCGTAGCGCAAGCGAATAGAACCCGCTCCGCTCCAACGGGCCGATCAGATCCATCGGGAAGATATTCTGGTGATCGGGCGCGTCGACCGAGACCAGGACGACCGGCCGCGGACAGAGGTAGGCGATCATGAGTTGCTGGACGGCGCCAGGATCCATGACCAGCTGGTGCGGCGAGCGATGCTTCGCCATCTGGCGGTCCTGTAGCCACGCGTTCCACGGACGCCGTGGCCAGGCGAGGCAGCGATGGTCGCCAGCCGCGACCTGATAGAGGGCGACTGATGTCGCATCGGTGGCGATCGATCCCGTCTGCGCCAGATGCAGAACACCGAGCAGCGTTCCTGTCACGCCGTCGCTGTACTCGAGTACGGGATGGGGGCCGGCGTCGAGACTGGTCGCGATCACGAGTGGCTTGAGCGACGCCACGGTGTGGTCCGCCGTGACATCCGCCGATTGGCCGTCCCAGCGCAAGGTCGCGATAACCGCCTGCTGTGGGGAAGCCATCGCCACCGTGGACCATTGCGGCAAGGGGCGCACGAGCGGCCTTATCCAGTCCTTCCACATTTCAGAGGCGCCGTAACAACAGGAACATATAAAGATCGGTCGCCATGCCGAGGCCACGTGGCATAAGGCGCTCCAGTTGGAAATACGGCGCCGCGGCTCGCGCCACGACACGTGGCGCAAACCGATGGATCCGACTTTCACTGGCGATCGCGTAATGACCGCGTCGCATAAGATTCAGGAGGTTGGCCCGCCACCAACCGTAGCGCGCGTCGCCGAGATAATAGGGATTGAGCATGCTGGCCAGGACAAACCCGCCCTGCTGGACCACGCGCGACAGCTCTTCGAAAAGCGATGTGTGATCCGCGAAATGGTTGAGGACGGCGAAGTTCGCGGTGACCGCCTGCACCTTGCAGGTAAGGGGCGTGGCCACCGTGACAATGGTTTTCCGGGCGATCTCGTCGCTGCAGTAGTGCGCCAGGTACGCGCACATCGCTTCGGACGGGTCATACACGAACGTCTGGTGTCCGTTACCGGCATAAACCTTGGCATCGATGCCGGTACCCGCACCAAAATCGAGCACATGCGCACCCTCGGGCAGCAGGTCCAGCGCCAACTTCAGGAACCTGTCGCGTACCACCCGGTCTCGCGGCGAGGTCTGGATGACCTTGTGGTACTGCTCTCCCATATGCATGCCGTGAATACCTTACTTATCAACGCGCTGCCCTCGTGCCACCCAAGGGACCTTGTCCGCGTGAGTGCCGGCCGGGCCAGGAAAGGTTGCGTCGGGCCGGGCGCGAGCCCGGGAACCGGGCAACGGACGAGCGCCCCAGGCTCAGTGCACGGCGCGCTTGTTCACCGCGTCCGGACGATGGTGGGTGGCGAAGCGCTCCACCATCGTCGAACTCGCCTGGTTCAGGCCGACGATCTCCACTTCCGCCCCATGCCGCCTTAGCTTGAGGACGATATCGTCCAGTGCCGCGATGGCGGTAACGTCCCAGAAATGCGCACTACCGACGT
Organism: Luteibacter sp.; assembly: GCA_036009745.1. Taxonomy (GTDB): domain Bacteria; phylum Pseudomonadota; class Gammaproteobacteria; order Xanthomonadales; family Rhodanobacteraceae; genus Luteibacter. Next base: position 2,267 of record DASYLE010000167.1, read on the forward strand.
CGATCCGAACCTTCGCCGGGACATCCTGGTAGTCGATGGCTTCGGTAAGGGTGTTGGCCGAAGCGAAGAACACTTGTCCGGTGATGTGGTAAGTGCGGATGCATCCGTCTGTCGTCGATTCCACGCCAAGCATTCGCGCGACTTTCGCCGCGAAGAACACGCCACTCAGGAGTACACCCACGAGTACGCCCCTGGACAGATCGCCACTGGCGACCACCACGATCACGGTAGCCAGCATCACCACGGTCGAGGTCCATGGGTGCGATCGCATGTTCCGGAGCGACGCCCAGTTGAACGTGCTGATCGACACCATGATCATCACCGCGACCAGGGCCGGCATGGGAATCCGCTTCACCCAGTCGCCGAGAACAAGGATCAGGAAGAGCAGGAATCCCCCTGCGAAGAACGTCGACAGGCGGGACCTGCCACCGGCCGTCACGTTGATCACCGACTGGCCGATCATGGCGCAGCCACCCATGGCGCCGAGAAACCCGGTGACGAAGTTCGCCACGCCCTGGCCGACGCACTCGCGGTTCTTGTTGCTCCCGGTGTCGGTCATGTCGTCGACGATCTGCGCCGTCAGCAGCGACTCAAGGATGCCCACGGCGGCCATGGTCAATGAGTAAGGGAAGATGATCCTGAGCGTCTCCCAGGTGAAGGGGACCTTGGGAAGGCCAAAACCCGGCAAGCTCGACGGCAACTCGCCCATATCGCCGACGGTATGGAGCTTCAGGCCGCTGATGATCGTGAATCCTGTCAGCACGACGATACTGACGAGGGCGGACGGCACCCGCTTCGAAACAAGCGGAAACAGGTAAATGATGGCCAGGCCCGCGGCAACCATGGCGTAGCTCTGCCAGCCGACGCCCCGCAACTGCGGCAACTGGGCCAGGAAGATCAGGATGGCCAGGGCGTTGACGAAGCCGGTGATCACCGACCGGGAAACGAACTTCATCAGCAGACCGAGGCGCACGGCGCCCGCGGCGATCTGGAGCAGGCCCATCAGGACCGTGGCGGCGAACAGATAGGGAAGCCCGTGGTCGCGGACCAGGGTCACCATCAGGACCGCGGTGGAGGCGGTTGCCGCCGAGATCATCGCGGGCCTGCCGCCCACGATGGCGGTAACGACCGCGATGGAGAACGAGGCATACAACCCGATCTTCGGGTCGACGCCGGCGACGATGGAAAAACCGATGGCTTCCGGAATGAGCGCCAGCGCGACCAGCGCACCGGAGAGCAGGTTCGCGGGGATATCGCGCAGCCATTCGCGGCGGAAGGTTTCGAGGAGTTTCATGCGATTCAAGCCCATGGCGTTCGCAGGCACTGCCGCGATCGACGCGCGTGCGCCCAGGACAGATGACGGTAGGTTGCGAAGTTTCCGGGGGATAGGCGCCCGGACGAGCCACCCGATCAGATCGGGTCCGACGAAGTCGCGTACTTTGCCCTCATTGCGTCAGCGGATCAATTGGCTCGGCGCGTACCTCACGGTCCTGCGTAGTTTTGCGGAGGACATCGTCGTAGTTTCACTCTGGAAAAATACCTCGCGGGCATGCTCAACTGACTGAACCGGTTGGGAAAGAGCTTATAAGAGCCGCCCATCCGATGGTCCTGGCGGCAAGACCTGAAGCCGACGACGCTTGCCGGGCTATCCGTGCCTGGCCACGACATGCCGCGCCTTGTCCCCTTATCACCGGTGCCGACAGGCATACGGCGATTCCGCGTCCTCCGCATCCACAACGCGATGCCGGGGCGTCGCGATCGAGGTTGGCGCGGTCATCGGTAAATCCGCAAGTCACGGGCCTGATCGCGCTTCGTGCTTGCCGGTCCACAAACGGCTGAATACCCAGCGAAGGAAGCGGCGATGACCAGCTCAGACACTATCCAACGGAATATCCTGCCGATCCCGGATCGCCCGCGAACCGGGCTGGTGACCTTCGATGCCAAGGACCCAGATACGAAGTACCCGCCCATCGGACAACTGCGTCCGCCGAAGGACGCGCCGAATATCCTGGTCATCCTGATCGACGATGCCGGCTTCGGCGCCTCGTCGGCCTTTGGCGGCCCATGCCGGACACCGAACGCGGAGAAACTCGCGGCGGGAGGACTGAAGTACAACCGCTTCCATACGACGGCGCTGTGTTCGCCGACCCGCCAGGCCTTGCTGACCGGACGCAATCACCACGCGGTCGGCATGGGCGGTATCACGGAAATTGCCAGCGGCGCCCCCGGTTACAGCTCGGTGCTGCCCAATACCGCCTCGCCCATCGCCAGGACGTTGAAGTTGAATGGCTACGCCACGGCGCAGTTCGGCAAATGCCACGAAGTGCCGGTGTGGGAGACCAGCCCGGTCGGTCCATTCGACGCCTGGCCGACCGGCGGTGGCGGCTTCGAGTATTTCTATGGATTCATCGGCGGCGAAGCGCACCAGTGGTATCCCTCGCTTTACGAAGGCACGACGCCGATCGAGGTGGATAAGACGCCCGAGCAGGGCTATCACCTGATGGCCGACATGACCGACAAGGCGATCGCGTGGATCGGCCAGGAAAAGGCGCTGACGCCGGACCGGCCGTTCTTCGTCTACTTCGCCCCCGGCGCCACACATGCGCCACACCATGTCCCCAAGGAGTGGGCGGACAAGTACAAAGGCGAATTCGACACCGGATGGGACAAGCTGCGTGAGGAAATCTTCGCCAGGCAGAAAACTCTCGGTGTGATCCCCGCCAATTGCAAGCTGACTGTCCGGCACAAGGAGATCCCCGCGTGGGACGACATGCCGGAGGACCTGAAACCCGTGCTTCGCCGGCAGATGGAAGTCTATGCGGGATTCATGGAATACACCGACCATCATGTTGGCCGACTGCTGGACAACCTCGAAAAGCTCGGCCTCCTGGAAGACACCCTCGTCTATTACATCATCGGCGACAACGGTGCATCGGCGGAGGGAACGTTGAATGGCACCTATAACGAAATGATCAATTTCAATGGTGCCGCGGCACTGGAGACGCCGGAATTCCTGAATGCGCGCATCGATAAGCTCGGCGGCCCGGAATCCTATAACCACTACGCCGTCGGTTGGGCGCATGCGATGAACACGCCCTATCAGTGGACCAAGCAGGTCGCCTCGCACTGGGGCGGTACGCGCAACGGCACCATCGTGCACTGGCCGAAGCGCATCGAGGGAAAAGGCGAGATCCGCACCCAGTTCCATCATGTCATCGACATTGCCGCGACCCTGCTTGACGCCGCCGGGATTCCGGAGCCTTTGTCGGTGAACGGCGTGCAGCAGATGCCGATCCAGGGCGTGAGCATGCGCTACTCGTTCAATGACGCGAAGGCGGCGGAGGGACGCGAGACCCAGTATTTCGAGATGTTCGGCAACCGCGGCATCTACCACAAGGGCTGGACGGCGGTGACCCGGCACAAGACGCCGTGGATTCTTGTCGGCGAGAAAACACCTGCCTTCGACGACGATGTATGGGAGCTTTACGACACGAGCAAGGACTGGAGCCAGGCGAACGACCTTTCCAAGGCCATGCCTGAGAAATTGCACGAACTCCAGCGCCTGTGGCTGATCGAGGCGGTGCGTTACAACGTGCTGCCGCTGGACGACGACCTGGCGAAACGCCTCAATGCGGACACCGCGGGAAGGCCGGTCCTGATCAAGGGCGAGCGTCAGATCCTCTTCGGTGGCATGGGAAGGCTCTCGGAGAATTCCGTGCTCAACGTCAAGAACAAGTCCCATGCCGTCACGGCCGAGATCGAAGTGGCCGCCGGTGGGGCCGAAGGGGTGATCATCGCCCAGGGCGGCAATATCGGCGGCTGGAGCCTGTATGCGAAGGGAGGCAAGCTTAAATACTGCTACAACCTGCTCGGTATACAGTATTTCTACATCGAGGCCAGCGATGTATTGCCGCCTGGCGACCACCAGGTCCGCATGGAATTTGCCTACGACGGCGGCGGCCTGGGCAAGGGCGGCACGGCCACCCTCTATGTGGACGGCAAAGCGGTCGGTACCGGCAAGATCCCCACCACGGCGGCAATGATCTTCTCCGCAGACGATGGCTGCGATGTCGGGCGCGATACGGGCGCGCCCGTCTCCGAGGATTACGGGCCGCATGGCAACGACTTCAACGGAACGGTCAAAGGGGTGGAAATCGCCATCGCCAAAGCCGCGGTGGATGCCGATCACCACGTTTCCCCGGAGGACGCCCTCCGCATCGCGCTGGCGAGGCAATGATGCTCGTCGACGGAGGCCTTCCGAAGAGGCGGCGCGACCGGTGAAGGCCAGGCATGCGAATCCGCGCCGATCCCCTGTTTGCCAGGCGAGTTCGCCGATGGATCCGTGCGTGTGCCTGGGCGATGCTGCTGGTCGGCATGCTGGATCATGCGCTCGCGCTCGCCCAGTCGAGCGCGGCCGATGCGGATAAGGGCAGCCAGTTCTTCGTCGTCCCCTACCCCATCACCGAACCGGCGGTGGGCAATGGCTTGCTTGCCGGACCGGTGTGGATGCGTGCTGGGCCCACCGGTGTCGCCGGGCCAAGCAAGCCGCAGGCCTTCGGTGCGGGCGCGTTATGGACGGACGAAGGTTCGCGCGGCTTGTTCGCTTTCGATCATCGCGCCTGGGATGACGGGAAGTGGCGGACCACGGCGATCGGCGCACGGGTCGACCTGGACCTGCGTTATCCCGGCCTGCTGCCGGGATCGGATCGCTCCGTGGGCTTCACCCTCCATGCGAAGGGTGGCAGCGTGGAAGGCGAACGACTGCTCGGCGAAGGACCGGCCAGCGTGATCTTCAAGCTCTTCTCCGGGACCGCCGAGGCGACGTTTCGCGAGCCGCCGGCGGAACTGACGATCGAGCCGAAGCGAATCAGGATCGTGGGAACCACCCTGGCCTGGTCCCGCGACACCCGCGACGACATTTTCAGCCCATCGACGGGGCAGGCGATCCTTGTCGGTGCGACGATCTATCCGGAATCGCTTGGCGCGGGTTTCGATGCGCAGCGCGTGAGTTTTTCATGGATGGGTTACCACCCCGGACCAGGGGCGGGCGTCTTCGGCCTGAGGACGCAGGCGGACGCCAGCTTCGGCAGGCCGCCTTTTTACCTCAGGCCTTATATCTCCCTGCGAGGCGTACCCGCCTTGCGTTATCCCGGCGAGCAGGTCGCCTCCGCGGAGGCCGAATACCGGTATCCGATCGGCCCACGCTGGAGCGTGCTGGCCTTTGGCGGGATCGGTGCCGCGCGTGCCGATATCCGTGGATTCACGGGCAAGAAAACGGTGTCGACCATCGGCCTCGGCTTTCGCGTGAAGATGAAGAAGCTCTTCGGCCTGACCCTCGGTATCGATGCCGCCCAGGGACCGGATGGTTCGTATGTCTACTTCCAGGTGGGCAATCCCTGGACGAAGTGAGATCGGGTTTCAGGCGTGCCCGAATTCATTCCGGGCATGACAGTCGCTTACCGGAGAGGGCATATGAGCTACGCACAGACCATCCTTCTGACAGCTTTGGCGGATGCCACGAACCAGATCGTCACGCAGCCCATGCTTACCCTGGCGGATGTGTTCGCCTTTCTGTTTGTTACGCTGGGCCCTCCACTGAAGACGCCGCTGGCCTTCTATATGCAAACCTCGACGCTCACCGCCGCTGTGTGTCGAACCCTGGCGCTCAAGACCTTCGCGCTGGCGACGATCATCGTTTTCGTCGGCGGTTTCGTCGGCCTTGCCCTGGCCGCGAAGTGGCATATATCGATTCCCGCACTGGCTCTTGCCGGCGGCGTCGTGTTCTTCCTGGTCTCGCTGAAAAGCGTGCTCGACCAATACGAGCACGCCGACCCCAGGGTGGCCCCGCCAGCGAATGCACCGCCCGCTCCACCTCCCACCGCCTTCCAGCTGGCGATTCCAATGATCGTCACGCCGTACGGACTGGGCGCGGTCATCGTGCTGCTGACCGCCAGTCAAAGCGGCGACCGTACACTCGCTGTTTGCATGATCCTGTTGGTCATCATGGTGATCCATCTGCTGGCCATGCTGTTCGCGGCACCGATGCTACGTGCCATCGGACCCCTGCCGTTCAAACTGTTCGGCACGATCATCGGCATCCTTACCGTGGCCCTTTCCATCCACATGATCATCGCCGCCTTCGTGCTGCTTGGCGTGATCAGCCCGGAGGCTGGACTGAACTCTTGATCGACCTTCCGCCTTGGTAAGGCCGCGATATGGTTACTCGGTGAGCGTTGATATCATTTCAATGAATGGCACCTTTGATATCGCATAAATCTAGTTGACATTACATGGTCGCCGTAACGATTCGAGGCTCGAAGAGACTCACCGCGCGCTGAACGTGCGCGCGGTCCAGCATGACCGCAGTATGGTGGCGGAGATCAAGGTCATTCTGGAGGAAGCTGTTCGTCCGGAATCACGAGTCAAGCCGGGGTCGGCGCCGGCAGCTTTTTTGGAAAGCAATTCGGCGGGCTGGAACTCAATATCTCCCGTGATCGATGGCATCGGGATTAATCGATAGATACCGAATGGGTTTGCATCGATTGCCTTAGATTGCGGTCGGCGCGACACACCTCAACGTCGTCCTGGCGTGGGCCTATGGCTGTCAGGGGGAATCAGCGATCGTCGCACGAGCCTGACGGCGGCGTTTCAGTCAAGCGAAAGACGGCGATCGGGAAGTCACGTCCCCAAAGGACTCGCGAACAGGGTTCGCTCCCACAAGGTCGCGGCAACCTGCTCCTGTGGGAGGAGAAATCAGCGATCGTCGCACGAGCCTGACGGCGGCGTTTCAGTCAAGCGAAAGGCGGCGATCGGGAAGTCACGTCCCCAAAGGACTCGCGAACAGGGTTCGCTCCCACAAGGTCGCGGCAACCTGCTCCTGTGGGAGCGAACCCTGTTCGCGAGTCCTTTG
>DASYLE010000168.1:0-12869 GCA_036009745.1 Luteibacter sp.
AGCTTCTCGCCCAGTTCGGGAGAGAGGGCGCGCAACAAGGCGCCCCGCTGCGCGCCCTGCCCGTCCATGGCGGACAGCAGCCTGGTCTGGAGGTTTCGTGCTGATGATAGCTGCGCATGGCGCTGGGTCCCGAGGGCGGCGAGTACGTCGTCGATGCCGGCGGCGCGCGTGGGCACCGCGGCAGCGCGCGTCTGTTTACCGAGCTGATCGAACAGGTCACGCACCTGTTTCACCGCAGCGCGCTCACCCTCGCGACCGAGCATGGCCAGGCAATCCTGGCCGCTGCCGCCAAGCAGGTAGGACGCCATGGCGCGTGTGGTCTGCGGCGACTTGTCGTCCTTCGCGATCGCGTCGAGGAGATCGACCAACTTCCCGGCAAGCCTGATATCCAGCCCCGGGCGAGGCTTCAGTTGTACGACGGTGACGCCGCGCACGCTATCCACCATGCTTGCCGCCACTTCGCGCGTTACCTGCATGCCCGTCCGCTCCGCGAATACGAAAAGCACTCGCTCGCCGGGGCGCACCGTCATGGTCACCCCTTGCAGGGTCAGGCTGCTTCGCAACAAAGCATCGGCGCGGCTGATACCCGGCACGCGTGTTACCTGTGGGGCCAGCTTGCTCCATTCGGCGCGTGCTTCGAGCGATTCCGTGGTCTCGAAGGTCTGCATCTGCTCGCCGGGCCGGGGCACGCTCTGGCACTTGGCGCCCGCGGGAATGGTCACCGGTGTCGCGCCCTTGTCCAGCAGGTAGGCCAGTGACACGGTCGCGGCGACGCCGGGCCGCGGACGGTAACCGACCTGCGCGGCGAGTTCGCGCAGGGAGCGTTCGCTGCAGGCCGTGCGCAGGTAGCCCTCCTGGGTAAATCGCTCGCGGTAGAACGTCAGTACATCGGCGGCCACGGCCCAGGCGTCGATCAGCGAGACGGTGGGGTCGTCCGGCTCGCGCGTGCCCAGGACTGACAGCGCGCCGGCTTCCGCGCCGGACAACTTGCCGAGGGCCTGCGAAAAGAAGCGTCGGTAATCGCCAAGGCGTGCATCGACGAGGTTCCGTCCGCTGCGGTTGGTCGGCGCTTCCAGCACGCCGACGGCATCGTCGCAAGCGCCACAGCAGGCACAGTCGCAAGCGTTATGGCCGCAGGAATCCTTACACGTATCGCAACTCATCGTCCGCCCTCCACGCTCAGCGCCAGCGTTCCGCGCTCGGGAAAATTCACATCGGCATCGAGCACGGGGATTTCGTCGCAGGCGATCGCGATGACACCCTGATCAAGGCTCGCGGCGGCACCCGTTGTGTCCGCATCGGCGCGACCGAATCGGGTAACCCGGACGTGCGCCACACCTTCGAGCGCCTGGACCGCGGCGACCAGGGTCGAAACATAGATATCCTGACCAAACGACAGCCGGTCCGGATGGAACAGCCCGAGCGTTCCGCCCGCGAGCCGCCGCGACGACAACATGTCCGACACCGCCACGGAAACTTCGGCACGCAGATAATCGGGCAGCACGCAGACGTCCAGCGCGAGGATCAGGGGTACCTCGTGCACGGGCACGCAGCGCAGATCGTGACCAATGCGCCGTACCACCTCCAGAACCGACAGTGTCTGCTCCGGCAACGCGGTGTCCTGGCCCCCTGCGGCCAACGGGTCCAGGGCGACCACCGCCTCATAGCCGCTGCCGGTCCATACCAGCTCCGCATGCGCGCCGTCCAGCCGCGCATCGGCTGCGGCGATATCGGCGTAGTCGCCGGCAACGATCGCGCGCTCGGCTTTTCGACCGTAGGCATGCGGGGCGAACCGCTTCGCGTCAGCCACCGGCTCTGGATCGGTGCCACCGCGCGCAGCCAGCGGGTTGCGCACGCCGAGTTCCAGGCCGGGAAAACTTCGACCACGTACGCCCATCATGACGATGGCATCGGCGCCGACATTGCCGATGCGGCCATTGCCGACCCGATAGCGGGCGCGGAAGCGCTCGCCCGGCGTGGGACGACGGCCGGACTGGTCGTCGCCGAAGCGGAGCCGGGCCCAGCCGTCGTCATCGAATTCGGCAACCAGGTGGAGGTCGCTGGCCATGCTTGCGAGCAGGTCGGGCACTGCCAACCAGTCGTAGCGATCGTTCCACACAGTGGCGGCCGTGGATGCGGGCGCCATGTCCAGCATGATTTGTGGCACGGCATCGCGAGGGTCCTGCTGCAGAAGGCCTTGCGCGTCCAGGCTATTCACCGCCGCCTTCTCGCCATGGGTTATTCCGCCGCGGCCCAGCGTCATGCTCAACGGCAAGACAACGGACAGCATGTCGGCCACGCTACCGTCGCACTCGCAGCAGCCCTGCATACTTTCGCTGCCGACCACCCAGGAATCGTCCTGCTCGTACACGGTCTCGCCATGATCGACGAGCACGACGTTGCCGCGGACCACCGCGACCTCGACCCATTGGCAATCCGGCGCGGCGGTGCGCGCGGACAGGCACAGCGAGAAGGGCAGCGCGTCGACGCGGCCCCACGCCACCTCCAGCAGCGGCGTGTCATCCAGCGGGTCGACCGATAGTTCGGTGCGGATCAGGCGGACGGCGTGCCGCTTGCGCCTGTCGGCGTCGGCGGGGCGTCCGCTGTCGGCACCGCTGATTTCCTCGAGTATCAGCACATCGCCGGCCTTGAGTTGCAGTGCCTGGCCGCCCGTGTCCTTCTCACCGTTGCGCAAGGTGGCGCGCGTCGCCCCCTTGGGAAGACAGCAGCCGCGATTGCCCCAGGTGTGGAAGTGAATCAGCGAATGGGCCGCATACAGCTCGACCTTGCCGTCACCGCGCAGGTCGATCGGCTCGAAGATCACCATGTCCGCGCTGGCCGTCAGCTGTTCGAAGTCGACAAGCCCCGCGACCATCCCGGTAGATTGCGCAGGCATGGTGGCGAAGCGCAGGTCGGCCAACAGCAAGGCGTTGTCGCCGACCAGGTCCTGCCTGGTGTCCAGGGTGATCCAGGTCCGCGCATTGCAGCCTTCATGCAGGCGGTAATCGAGCAGGCGCGCGTGCCGCCGTATCGAGATGCGGTGTTGCGCCGTGCCCAGGTAGGCCTCGGTGGCCACCGCGTCCAGTGTGTAGCTGTACTGGTCGGCGGCGTAGGCGAACAGTTCGACCAGGGTGATGCCGATATCGGGCAGGTGCTGCTCGCGCCATGCGGGCATGGTCGCGCTCATGCGGTCCAGCATCAGTCGCTTGAAGCTGGTGAAGTCGCGGGCCAGGTAGTCGATGGCCGGCGCCGGCGGCATGTCGTCACCTTCGTCGCAGCCACATTGCTCCGCGCAATCGAGATCGCTGGGACAATCGATGCGGAAGCTGAAGTCGGCACAGGCGTAGCGCGGATCGATGCCGGCCGGTACCGGACGCGTCATCGGCGATGGCGGCAGTGGATCGAAACTGCAACGTACGGAATGCTTGTCGTCCACGGGCATGGGTACGGTCGAACCGTCGATCTCGCACGACGGTGGCGGTGGACACGTGGCCGGTGGTGCGTCCACGGCGACCAGGCAAATGCAGTAGCGGGAGAAATCCCCGACCCGGTCGACGGTGACCCGCAGGCAGGTGTCGCCATCGTCGTGGCGGTCGAATTCGGCGCGCAACACGCGGATACCGCGGATGCGCTCGCCGCCCTCGATCACTACGTTGTCCGGACCCAGCGATGTGGGCAGGCTGCCAAAGAAATGCACGCACAGGTTCAGCCGGTCCGGATACACCTCCACGTAGTCGATGCCGGCCAGGTGCCCGCTACGGCGTACCGTCTCGCGCCGGTCATCGGTGGCACAAGATTCCGGACCTTGCGAGGAACACTGTCTGGCGTTCATGTCGCACTCCGTTCGAAGGTTGCGCTCGCTTCCACACCGGTGGCTCGTATCGTGTAACCAATGGCCACCTGCAGCACGGCATCGACGCTGGACACCTGGACGCTGCTTACCTCGATCACGTCGCCCAGCCATTGGATCAGGGCCGCCTGCACACCCATCTGCAAGGTCGCGGCGACCTCGGGGCTGTTGCCGGCGAACACGTACTGCAAAAGGCCGCTGCCGAACTCCGCGCGCATCACCCGCTCGCCGGGATGGGTGAACAGCAGCAGTTCGATCATTTGCCGGATGTGGCCCGGGTCGTCGACGGTCGCGGTACGTCCGTCGCTGCCGATGATGTAGGGAAAGGCGATATTCATGGCGCGGCGGCTCCTCAACTCGCAATGACGCGTTGCTGGCCCGCGGGTACGGGAATCAGCGGCTGCGCGGTCGGCTGGCAGGTACCCATACCGGGGATCACCACCAGCGGACTAAGGCCGGCGCCGATGGAGGCCATGACCCGCATCGCCCCCGTCGGGAAAAAGCCAGTCACGCATGGCGGCGTTCCGGAAGCGGACAAGGCGCAGCCGGCGATAGCGTAGACATGGGACAGGGTCACCACCGGCATGCCCATCACCAGCACGCGCGCGGGCATCGGTACGGGCTTGGCTTGCCCCCCGTGCGAGCACATCACTTGGCTGACCATCGTGGCAACAAAGCCGGGCACGGATCCGCACTCCTACTTGGTGATGAGCAAAGCAGCGAGGGCAACCGCCACGCCGGCAGGGTCGCCGTTGACCTGCACGGTGGGACCGAAGATGCGCACGCCGGTCATGTCGATGGCGATGCAGGCCACCGTATTGCCGATCAGCACGCCGCCACTTGGCAGGTAGGGCAGATAAGGTGCGTCGGTCACCACCAGGCCATGCTTGAGCATGGTTTCCAGCGCGAACGCCGGCAGGCTCGGCGCACTGCGCTTGGCGGTCAGCGGTGCGTCGGCGATCGACCCCCACCAACCACCGACCCAGATCGGATAATCCGGATGCCCGTGTTCGAACTCGACCCAGACGTTGGCGCCGATCGGCGGCACGACGTACATGCCCTGGCTGATGCCCGCGTAGGGCACGCAAGGCAAGGCCCAGGAGGAAATGTTCGGACCCCAGACGTCTTCCACCGCGACCCACAGACGACCGCGCATCTCCGGATCCACGGTCTGCCTGACCACGCCGCGATATTTTCCCCAGAACCGTTTCATGCCCTTGACCGCATCGGGGGCCTCGGCCATCGATGGCGAGTCGTCGCGTTCCAGCGAGAACTCCTCGGAGTAGCCCAGTGCCTTCATCGTGCCTCGGTCGGACATGTGGTTCTCCTGGTCAGAACAGGCCGCCGGGCGGTCGCGCGCCCGCCGCGGGCAGGCCCGTGCCCGCGCTGCCGCCCAACATGACGGCTGGCAGGGAGAGCGGTTCGAAAGCGTTGCGGGAAAGGGTGAAGTTCTGCTTGAACTCGCCCGGTTTGATCTGGTTGGTCACGCTGCGCACGAAGTACAGGCCGTCGTGCGGCAGGCCGGCGCCGCGCACTTCGACCAGCCGGCGCGGTTTCAATACGCGGCCGTAGCGCAGCACGTTGAGGCTGCCGGTGCAGGAGATGACTTCCGCGGCGCGAGCGGCCTTGGCCAGCCCGACCATCAACGCCTGCACGGGGTTGTAGTGCGCCACGCCGCGCAACGGTTCCACGCGCAGTGGGAACGGCGGCCTCGCACCCAGTGGCGGCGACAACGGATTGGTGTCGGGAATAGGAATCGGGATCGGTACCGGGACCTGCTCGGGCCGGATCATCATCACGTAGAGGGTCTTGGAGAAACCGTCGAAGCCGAAATTGAGCGAGTCCACATTGCTGCCGGCATCGGAGTTCACGATCAGCGCCGGCTGCGGTTCGCTGATCTTGATCTCCGGACCCCAGTACGCGATGGACACGCCAGGAAGCGGACCGGGCTCCACATAGAAAACATAGCCGACCGAATTGGCGAGGTAGGTGACGTATTGCAGGTCGGTGCCGATGTGGCTGGGGATACGCTCGGTGGGCAGCGGAATGTCGATGTTCACACTGGGCAACACCATCGGCAGCATGCCGAGCGGCAGGTACTTGGCCAGGATCAGGGCCACACGCGCTTCGGCGGGCATCGCCGGATACTTGATCAGCCAGCTGAAATCGATGAGGTCGAGCAGCCGGGTCAGGTCCTCGCCGGTAACCGTCAGGCGCGACTGCCCCGGGTCGTTGGACACGGCTACCTCATGACGGGTAATGACCCCATCCATGAGTACCTGCGGGGTGCCGTTGACGGTGACGTACAGGACCATGCGGTTGGGCGGATCGAACAGGCCCTGCTCGAAACGACGACGCAGCGCCGAACCCTTGCCGAAGCCGAACGTCAGCGAGAAGCCGCTCTTGCCCTCGGTGGCCTGGGTCACCTGGGCCGACAGCAAGGCATCGGCAATCTCGGACGGCACTGCCTGGGGCAGCACCGCGCCGATCATCAGGTTCAATTGCAGGCCGCGCAGCATGGTCATCCCTCAAGCCGTCCGGGGACCGGGCACGCCGGCCGGCAAGGCCAGGGCGAGACGTCTGCCGACCGGCGCGCACGCCAGCGCGGGGACCAGGACCCGATTGGCGTCGGCAATCCGCCACCACAGGCGTGCGTCGTCGAACTGCCAGGAGGCAACCAGGTCGAGACGATCGCCGTCGCGCACGGTGTACCAGCCCACCACCGCCAGGCTTTCCGGCGCTGGTAGCAGGCGGCGCTCGACATACACGGTTTCGTTCCCGTTCGGGTCGACATGAACCAGCAGCGACAGCCCGCGGTAACGACTGGCTTCATCGAAGTATTCCGCGCGCGCATCCTGCGACGAGTAAATCAAGGTGGTCGGATCATCCATCACACGCCCTTCAGTCCGAGTTGGTCCAGTGACCCATTGGTGGCACGCCGGGCCAGCGCTTCCTTGTTGCGCAGGTAGCCCATGAAGAAGGCGGCACCGCGGTGGCCGAGCGAGAAGTCATTGGTGGTCAGCACGCGAAGCCCCAGGCTCACCCGTGCCCGGGTCGGGTTCAGCGTGATATCGAAGGCCTCCTCGGTGGCGGAGAATTCGGTCACCCGAACCGGCACCACGCGTTGCGCGCTCCAGACGAACAAGGCCATCGGCGCTTCCATCGGCGCGATCTCGATCGCGCCCGACAGCAACAGCTTCTCGCTCGCGTCGATCTGGTCGCTACCCGGCGATATCAGCGATTCCATCATTGCCAGCTGCGGGAAGATCCCCACGTCCACCGCCGTCGCATTGGCCGCGACATCGGGAAATTCCAGCTGGTCGGTGGCATCGATCTCCGCCTCGAGCTTGAAGGTTTCCACCGGCGGTCCCTTGAGACGCAAGGGCTCGCTGCGATCGCCGCCCTCCCCGGTGACGGACTGCACCTGCAACGTGCGCGTCAGCTGGTCCGGGTTGTACTGCAACACCACGATCCGCTGCGGCTGGAACGAGGTGGGATCCAGCAACACGATGCCGGCCTTGAGTATCTGCGGGCTACGCGAGTAACCGGTCACTTCCGATATCCCCGCGGAATGTTGAACAAGGCATCGGGTTTCATCGCGTTGTCCACGAACATTTCGTCGAACAGGCGCGCCTTGATCGACGACTTCTCGCCTGCGGGAAGATTGGTCTTGTCCACGGCGCTGGCGAACACGTCGTACATGGCCTTGGCTGACGCCTTGCCACTGGGTGTACGCGCGCGCAACGCGTCCATGTCGTTCTTCCAGAAATGATCCATGCCCGTGGTACCGCGGTGATCCTGCGAGCGCAGCAACAAGGTCAATGCCTGCCCCTTGCTCCAGCCGGGCACCTGTTTCATCAGGGCCTGGGCCGCCAGATGGGCCGACTCCCTGCCCTGCAGGCCGTGCGCTTCTCGATACGAAGCGGCTTTGCTGTGCGGCTGCATCCTTACTATGTCGCCTTCCGTTTGCAGCCCGCCTTTTCCGGTCAGCTTGGAAAAGTCGCCGAACTCCCTGTCCAGTCCAGCCTGTCGATGACCTTCCAGATCCGCGATGAGCTTTGCCGCCAGCTTGGCCGCCTTCTTCGGTTGCGCCGTACGCATCCCCTGGATCGCCTTGTTGCGGGCGGCGAATTTCGGGTCCTGCTTCAGCTCGAACGCGTACTCGACATGGATCACCGGGCACGGTTCCGGGCTGCAGACCCCTACCCCGCGCTTGTTCACGACCGCTTCGTGGTCCTTGCCGGCAGGCTCCACCGCAGTCGCCTCGCGTTTGGTGACACCGGTCGAGTCGGCGGGGTGCTCCGCCGGGCCAGCCGGCTTGGCTTCGATCGGGCCACCCGACTCGGGCGCGCTGCGCTTCGTTGAACCCGGCTCCGTCCCGCCCCCTTCCATGGCCCCTCCCGGTTTGACGCCAGGCTCGGCCATGTCCACCGGCGCACGCTTCGCTTCGGCATCGATGCGAGCCATGGTCTCTTCGATCCGCCTGGCCCTGCGTTCGGCACTGTCCCTTGCCTTCCACTGGGCCTTGCTTTCGTTGCGGGTACCGGCCTTTGGCCGCACACCACGACTGGCCAGGCCAGGATCCGACGGCCTCGCCGCACCGTGCCTCGTCGGTGCTGGCGCAGCGACTGTTGCCGCAGCGGGAGTGTTAACTACCGGCGCTTCAACGGCGAGCCGCGGCGCGGGCTGTTCCGCGTGCACAGCGCCGGGGACCGGTATCTCTGTAGCCGCGGGCTTTCCGGTCGGCGCAATCGCTTCGTCTCCAGCGGCCGCTGCCTTGCCCTTATTGCCCGGACCATGCTTGCTCGACTGATGCCGCACGATATCGACCACGATGTTCGCGAGCAGCTTGACCAGGTCGCCGAAGTCCCTCTTCAGTGTCTTGTCGCGCTTGGGGTCGCCCTCCGGGATGTCGTGCCAATCGTTATATAGCTTCCACACCGCTGGCCCGGCACTGATCAAACTGCCGGAAGCCATCACGATGTTGATGATCTTGCCGGCGGCCTTGGTGGACTTCAGGCTCAGGAAGGACAACACGATCCCAAGCAGCGCACCCACAAACTCCGGATTCTTATACCAACCTGCCGTTCCCTGTGACTTGAGCAGGAGCATCAATCCCCGGAGCGAGCCCAACACGCCAACTGCCTTCAGTGCCAGCTGCACTTCCTCGACGCCAACAAAACCCAGGGCAACCTGACTGCCAATGGCGCCTTTCAGTTCGCCGGTTTCATAGGAGTCGAAGACCAATGCCTGCTCGGGCGGCAGATCGCCGAACACCTTTGTTTCGCCTTTCTTGACCCAGCGGTCAATGCCGCCACCGACGGCCTCCGAAATAATTGGCGCTTCGGTCTTGGCATCGACCAGGCCGTAGTTCTTGCCGCTCTCGTATCCCGCCCATATCAGCGTGTCGACGATCGAGGTTCCTTCCATCACCAGACCTTTCATGGTCCCCGCCTGGCCCATGGCTTGGTCGCGCAGCTCTGCCTTGGCCTTTTGCCCCAGCTTCACCGCCGCCTTCTTCGCCGATTCGACGGGTTGTTCGATGACGACGGCTACCGAAGGCGGAATCTGGACATCGTGTGGGATGACCTTCTCGACCTGTTCCCTCGCTTCCTGCGCCAACGGTCTCAGATAGGGTTTGGCGACCTCGGGAACCTGGGCCCACACTTTTTTCTGCAACTCGCCGAAACTCAGAGGGCCGACGCCCATTGCGGCGCGTCCACTGACATTGAAGGGGCGATCGGGGGTACTCAACGCTTCCGCGGCGCGGTCGGCCTCATGCTCATGGCCTGGACCGATAGCCTCGCCATGCCCGCCTCCCCGCGACTGCTGCACTACATGGGTGAGTTCGTGTGCGAGCAAGCCCTGTCCCATCCGGGTTTCAGGCTGGTAGTAGCCGCGATTGAATACGACGTTGTCGCCGACCGCATACGCGGCGGCGTTTATGCCTGCCGCCGAACTCGCGGCAGCAGCGTCGGTATGGACCCTGACCTTCGCGAAGCTGGTGCCGAAATGGCCCTCCATCTTCTGTTGCATCGCCGGGTCTAGCGAACGACCCGGGCGATCGATCGTTTCGCGCACAGCATCGGGTACGTCGGCCAGAGGTTCCCGGCTTCCGTCGAGCGAACGCCTCTGCACCACCGTATCGCCCTTGCAACGTGCGCAGGATTCACCGGTCCCGGCGCAGGCGCAGGGTCGCTTCGAGGCCGTCGCCGGATGGCTGACGTTGCGGGCGGCCAACAGGGACGAGACGTGCGCTGCATCAGGCATACGTCTTCTCCCCGATCACTGGCATGGGGCACGCTGCATGGAACGGGCAAAACGATGTCATCGTCGCGAACCGCGCGCAGGTTGCAGGACATGACCCGCCACGCCGGCGCCGATGGCCGCAGCCCCTGTCGCGGTCGATAGCGACATGCGTTCTCGCTCGACCTGCCGGCCACTCGATGGGGTGGAATCCATCACGCCAAGCCGGCTGCGCAGTCCTTCTTCCAGGGATTGTCGCAAGCTCCCGGCGAACGCCTCGCACTGGCCCACGCGCATCCCATGCAAGGCGACAGTATCAATCGTCAGCCTGAGCTTCACGCGGTCGCCCTCCGCGACTGTCCGTCGACCAGCAGGAACTCATGTTCGGCCAGTGGTCTTCCCATCTTTTGCAGTTCCCAACGAATTGCCTCGAGCACGTGACCCATGCCGATCGGCGCGGTATCGCATGCGGCGGCATGTGCCGAAGCCAGGGCCGCGTTGAAGATACTGCCGCCGGTAAGGGCGAAGCGGGAGAGACGGTCGAGGTCCAGCTTGCCCAGCATCGCGCTGCGCGGAAACACGCCCGACCAGATCGCACGACGCTCGGCGACCCCTGGAAAGGCAAAGCCGATTATGAAACGGAGCCGGCGCAGGAAGGCGGGATCCAATGCGTGCTTCATATTGGTGGCGAGCAAAGTGACCCCACTGAAGTTCTCCATGCGCGTAAGCAGGTAATTGATGTCGATGTTGGCGTAGCGGTCGTGGCTGTCTTTCACTTCGCTGCGTTTGCCGAATACGGCGTCGGCCTCATCGAAGAGAAGTACCGCACCGCCGGCCTCGGCGGCATCGAAGACCCGACGCAGGTTCTTGGAGGTTTCCCCGATGTACTTGCTGACCACTGCCGACAGGTCGACGCGGAACAGCGAGAGCGAAAGTGCATTGGCGACGGCTTCGGCCGCCATGGTCTTGCCGGTCCCGCTTTCGCCGTGCAACAGCGCGGCCAGGCCCAGGCCGCGATGATCGTGCGCCTGGAAACCGTAGTCGGACGACACCGCGGCGCGCTGCCGCGCGTGCGCTACCAGTCGTTCAAGCTGGGCCTTGTCGTGGATGGGCAAGCGCACGTCCTCCAGGCGCGCGCGCGGCTCGATCAGCTGCGCCAGGCTCTGCAATCCGGCGGCGGTTCCGGTCACACAGGAATGCCAGGCCTGCTGGACGGCATCCGCGTTGGCACCGGTCGTAAACAGACCACGGCAGATGTCTCCGATCGCGGATGCCGACAATTTGAACTCGCGCGCCAGTTGGCGCAATGAAGCGTCGTCGGCAGCGACGCCCACCCGGCCGAAACCTTCGCGCCAACATTGTTCGCGCTCGTCGACGGACGGCACGTGTATCTCCAGCGCCGCTGCATGCGAGTCGTCCGGCGTGGCGTGCCGGGTGTCGATGAAGACGTAGCCAACGAGGCGCTGCAAGAATCGTGTCGATCGCTCCGTCACCGCCTTGCCGCCCGCCTCGCCGTCCTCGACGTCGGCATATTCGACCAGCAGGACCAGGGGCAACAGCGCCGATTCGCGAGACCATAGACGCGCGAATCGATCGATGTCTTCCTGCCGGATGGGCAGTTCGGCAGCGGGCATGGCCAAGAGAATGCGACCGGCTTGCGCGCACGCGTTCGCCAGTACATCGCGTTTGCTGGCCGAATCTGACCCGGTCAACTGCACCACGCCGCGCGCATCGGCGCCGAACCAATGGGCGAGCGCGTCGGCGACGTCCTGCTGCGATGGCGGCAGGCATTCCGGCGCATCACCGGCAACGGCATGCGCCGCGATGCGTTCGTCCAGGTAGTTCAGTCCCTTGACGTAAGCGGCAATGCGTTCATCGATGCGCAAGGTCGCCGAAAGCAACGGGGTGACACCCACCTGGTGAACTTCGAGCAATTGCTGCGAACGAAGCGGACGGGTCGGTGACAACGCATCCCACGCCGGCGCCTCCAGTATCGACATGCCAAGGGCAAAGGTGGGTGTCTTGCTGCCCGTATCCGCCTGGGCGGCAGCAAACAAGGCGGGCATCCGCGTATCGACTTCCGGCGCCACCGTCAGCAGGATCATGTCGCGCTCGAACGCCGACAGGCCCAGTCGCCGGGACAGTTCGGCCAGCGCCGGCGGTGGCTGGCTCGTCAGGCTCGCGTCGTAAGCGTCGCGCAGGGCTCGCAGGTCAGGACCCTCGAGCAGCGCCAACGGCCACTCAGCCGGCGTGCTTCCGAATGGCCAGATAGCTTTCTGCCGCGTGGCGACAGACGAAACGACGGGCGTGCGCGCGGCCAGCGCGGCGCGCAGCCAGGCCAGGCCGGCGGTGAGGCATGCTTCATTGTTGGCGGCAAAGAGGGTGTCCATATCAGGCCGGTACCTCTAATGTCTGTTGCGGATCCATGCGTGGCGGTTGGGCATCGCGATCGCGGACCAAGGCGCTCTCGACACCGTCCACTCGCAGCAATACCGGCAAGGGGACGTCGGAAGGCGCGATACCTGTGATGGACAAGGTCAATGTGCCGGTCTTGGTGGCGGACGGGCCTACCGGGAACGGATTGCCGCCAAGCAGGAGGTCGACCGGCTGGCCAGGCCAGACGGGTGGTGAAACCTGCAGGGTCAGTTGCAGTGCGCCACCGGCGTTGTCCAGTAACGGTGGCGCGCTGATCCTCGGCGCGAGACGGAAAGCCAGGACGCTGCTGCGCCGTACGGGTTTGCCCGCTATCTCGATGCGCAAGCCGACGGCATAG
>DASYLE010000169.1:0-20754 GCA_036009745.1 Luteibacter sp.
TGATCCACGGTTTTCGCGACGAGGTCTGCCCGGCCGCCGATGCGCTGGAGTTCGCCGGCGATGCCGGCATGCCGACCCTGATGCTCGACGACGACCACCGCCTCGGCGCCAGCGTCGAGGCCATCGCCGACCAGTTCCGCCTGTTTCTAAACCATCTTGCCGGGACGACCGCCGCGTGACCGCTTTCTTTGCCACCTGCCCGAAGGGCCTGGAATACCTGCTGCGCGACGAACTGGCCGCGCTCGGTGCCGATGAGGCCCGCGAGGCGCTGGCCGGCGTGCATTTTTCCGGCTCGCTGGAAACCGCCTACCGGGCCTGCCTGTGGTCGCGCCTGGCCAGCCGTATCCTGATGCCTTTGAGCGAGTTCGATGCGGCCGATCCCGAGGCGCTGTATGCCGGCGTGCAGGCGATCGACTGGACGGCGCATCTCGCGCCGCACAGCACGATGGCCGTCGATGCGGTGACCTCGCAAAGCAAGCTTACCCACAGCCAGTACATCGCGCTGAAGGTCAAGGACGCCGTCGTCGACCAGTTCCGCAGCGCGACCGGCGCGCGCCCGGACGTGGATACGGAGGAACCGGATCTCCGCCTCAACCTGCGCCTGCGCAAGGACCGGGCGACGCTGTCGATCGATCTTTCCGGCCTGCCGTTGCACCGCCGTGGCTGGCGCCATGAGCAGGGCGAGGCGCCGCTGAAGGAAAACCTCGCCGCGGCGATGCTGCTGCGCGCTCGCTGGCCGGAGATCTACGCCGAAGGCGGTGCCTTGCTCGACCCGATGTGCGGCTCGGGCACCTTGCTGATCGAAGGCGCGCTGATGGCCGCCGATGTCGCGCCGGGCCTGCGCCGCGAATACTTCGGCCTGCTCGGCTGGCTGGGGCACGACATCGCGCTATGGCGCGGCCTCCTGGACGAAGCGCGGACGCGCGCGGACGAGGGGCTGCGCGGGCTGCGTCCGTGCTTCTTTGGCAGCGACTCCGATCCGCGCATGGTGCAGACCACCAAGCACAATGCGCAGTCAGCCGGCGTGGCCGGCTTTATCCACCTGGATAAGCGTGACGCCACCCATATCGAGCCGCCGCCGGAAACGCCGCGTGGCCTGGTGATCACCAATCCGCCGTACGGCGAGCGCCTGGGCGACCGCGAGGAGTTGCCGGTCCTGTACCGCGACCTCGGCCAGGCCTTGCGCGACCGTTTCCAGGGCTGGCGCGCCGCCGTGCTTTCCGGCGACGAGGAACTCGGCCATGCGCTGCGCCTGCGCGCCGACAAGCGCTACGTGCTGTACAACGGCGCGCTGGAAACCCCGCTGCTGGTCTTCGACCTGAATGCGCGAGAGACCGCGCCTCGCGAAGTGAAGCCGCTGTCGCCCGGCGCACAGATGCTGAAGAACCGGATGGAGAAGAATCTCCGTCACCTGCGCAAGCGACTGACCCGCGAAGACATCACCTGCTACCGCGCCTACGACCAGGACCTGCCCGAGTACGCGGCGGCGATCGACGTCTATGGCGACTGGCTGCATATCCAGGAATACAAGGCGCCGGACGATGTGCCCGCCGAGGTGGCGCGCCTGCGCGTGCGCGAGATCGCCCGCGTCGCTTCGGAGGTGCTCGGTGTGCCGCGCGAGCGCATCGCGGTGAAAACCCGTGAGCGTGGCAAGGGCGGTTCCAAGTACGGCCAGTTCGACCAGCGCGGCGAGTTCATCGAAGTCGGCGAGGGTGGCCTGCGTTTCCTGGTCAACCTGACCGATTACCTGGACACCGGCCTGTTCCTCGATCACCGCATCGTTCGCGAGAAATTGCGTGAACTGGCTGCCGGCAAGCATTTCCTCAACCTGTTCGCCTATACCGCCACGGCCAGCGTCTACGCGGCGGCCGGCGGCGCGCGTGACACCACCAGCGTCGACCTTTCCGGCACCTACCTGGACTGGGCGTCGCGCAACCTCGAACTGAACGGCTTCACCGGCGTGCGCCATCGCCTGGTGCGCGAGGACGCCCTGGTCTTCGTCCAGCACGCGACCATGAAGTACGGCCTGATCTACGTCGATCCGCCGACCTTCTCGAACTCCAAGCGCGCCGAGGACTTCGATGTGCAGCGCGACCACGTCAAGCTGCTGATGGCCTGCGGCGAGCGCCTGTTGCCCGACGGTGTCATCGTGTTCTCGAACAATTTCCGCCGCTTCAAGCTTGATCGCGAGGCGCTTGCCCCCCATTTCCAGATCGAGGACTGGAGCGCGCCGAGCATTCCATTCGACTTCCAGCGGCGCGCGGATATCCACGGCTGCTGGCTGCTTCGGCCGCCGAAGATCAATCCCTGGACGGGCAAGACGGACGAATAGGCAACGGCAGGTAACTGCTTATGCAGGTTTTGTGAAAACTTCAGTAGCGATTCAGTGCGCCGGCGCGAATCTGGCGCCAGTTGCGGAGAGCCCCTATGACACATGCGATCGTTAAAAGTACCCTCGGCCTCGCGGCCGCCTGCTTGATGGCCTTCTCGCCGGGTGCGTTCGCCTGGGGGCATGGCTACGGTGGTGGTTATCACGGCGGTGGTTACTACCGTGGTGGTTACGGCCACGGCGGCTACTACCGCGGTGGCGGCCACTATGACAATGCCGGCCGCTGGATCGCCGGCGCGATCGTCGCCGGTGCCGTGGTTGGCCTGGTAGCCAACGCGACCCGTCCGGCTTACTACGACCGCCCGGTGGTCTACAGCCGTCCGGCCGTGGTCTATGAAGACCAGCCGGTGGTTGTCGAGCGCCGCGTCTATGTCCAGGACGCCCCGGTGACGACCACGCGTTATGTCCGCGATGATGGTTACTACGACGGCAACTGAGTCGACCTGACGCGATAAAAAAAAGCCCGGCGCAAGCCGGGCTTTTTCATTGGAGGTCAACGACGGCGATCCTGGTGCCTCAAGGCACCGCCCCATGCGGCTCAGCCCCGTTGCCATTGCGCTTCGCCTTGGCATTGAGCTTGTCGAAATGATCCTTGTCGATCTTCTCCACCGAGGCAATGCCGCAGGGCGGCTGGTCGCGCGAGCGAACGGTCTCGCCGACGTCGCCGCAGATCCGCCCCAGGCCGACCGCCTTGTTGCCCTCGGAGGCACGGAAATGGATGCCCGGTCCAATGCCCAGGCGCGGACAGGCGCCCTGGGTCTTGACCAGGTAACGGTCGGGGCCGGTGCGCACGGTAATACGCCGGTCATCGACTACATACCATTCGTTGATACGGTCGAGCGCGATGCAATCCGCAACCGGTCGAAGCGGCTTGTTTGTCGGCGCGTTGGCCGACGATGGCGACTGCGCGTGGGCGCCAACCGCGACGAGACTGCCGAGCAGGAAACAACAGATTCCGGTCTTCATGACGACCTCACTGGTGGCGCGGATGGAAGCCAGCCGCGGATTTCTACGATAAGCCCACTTGTGCTCCGGGTCGACGCCCTCATACAGCTTTGTGAAAGTCCGTTAAGCTCCGGGAAGGCGATCGCTCACAAGGCATGAACGCCCCTTCCGGCATCTTCTTCCAGATGAAGCCCACGCCCATGTCGATGCGCCTGCCTTCCCCCCTTTGTGAGTGCCGCGCATGAATGCCTTGCCGCGCCCGCCAGCCGCGACGGCGACGAGCGAGGGGACCGGTCAGACGGAGCAGGGCGACCCCCTGGCGCTCCGCTTCCGGTCAGTGCGGAGCCAGACCCTGGCCTTGTGCCGGAACCTGCGCCCCGAGGACACCGTGGTCCAGTCGATGCCCGACGCCAGCCCGACCAAGTGGCACCTGGCGCATACGACCTGGTTCTTCGAGACCTTCATCCTGGGTCGCGACCCGGCGTACCGGCCGGTCAACCCGGCCTGGGACTTCCTGTTCAATTCCTATTACCAGTCGATCGGCCCGATGCATGCGCGTCCCTCCCGCGGCATGCTGACCCGTCCGACCCTGGACGAGGTGGTCGACTACCGTCGACGTGTCGACGAGGCCATGGCCGCGGTGCTGGCGCGGGGCGACGATCCTTCGCTGGCAGCCCTGGTCGAACTCGGGCTCCAGCACGAGCAACAGCATCAGGAACTGCTGTTGACCGATATCAAGCACGCGTTCTCGCTCAATCCGCTCGAGCCGGCGTTCGATCCCGCCCTGGCGCGGCCCACGGCCGGTCGCGAGTTACCGATGAGCTACATCCCGGGCCAGGAAGGCATCGTCGAGATCGGTCATGGGGGCGACGGCTTCGCCTTCGATAACGAGCTGCCCCGGCATCGTGCCCTGCTGCATCCGCATGCCATTGCCAATCGTCCCGTGAGCAATGCGGAGTTCCGCGCCTTTATCGAGGACGGCGGCTATCGCACGCCGACCCTGTGGCTGTCCGAAGGCTGGAGCACGGTGCAGCGGGAAGGCTGGAACCGGCCGTTCTACTGGTCGGAGGACCTGCAAAGCGAATTCACCCTCGGTGGCCGTCGCGAGGTGGATCCCCACGCGCCTGTCGTCCACGTGAGTTATTTCGAGGCCGACGCCTTTGCCCACTGGGCCGGCGCGCGCCTGCCGCTGGAAGCGGAATGGGAAGCGGCGGCAGCGGGCGTGGCGCCGCGTGGCAATTTCCTCGAAAGCGGCGCGCTGCATCCGCACGCCGCGAGCGGCGACGACGAAACAGCGATGCAGATGTTCGGCGATGTCTGGGAATGGACATCCAGCCCCTATGTGGGCTATCCGAGATTTCGTACCCTTCCTGGCGCGCTCGGTGAATACAACGGCAAGTTCATGTGCGGGCAGTTCGTCCTGCGCGGCGGCTCGTGCGCGACACCCCTGAGTCATATACGGGCGAGCTACCGGAATTTCTTTCCACCCCATGCGCGCTGGCAGTTCATGGGCATACGACTTGGAAGCGATCGATGAGTGCTCAACCCAAGGACATCCGTCTCGACGACCGCCATCCGGCGATCGCCGATACCCTCGACGTGGTCCGCCGTGGCCTGGCCATGAAACCCAAGCGTCTGCCTTCGCGCCTGTTCTACGACGAGCGCGGTTCGCGTCTGTTCGAAGAGATCTGCGAACAGCCGGAGTATTACCTGACGCGTGCCGAATGCGCGCTGATGAAAGACCACGCCGGTGAGATCGCCGACGTGCTCGGCAGCGATGTGCGCCTGGTCGAATATGGCAGCGGCAGCGGGATCAAGACGCGCATGCTGCTCGAGCACCTGCGCTCACCGGTCGCTTATGTGCCGGTGGAGATCTCGCGTAGCGCACTGCTCGACAGCGTCGCCGAACTCTCGACCCAGTTTCCCGACGTGCCGATGCAGCCGGTCTGCGCCGACTTTACCCAGCCGTTGCGCTTGCCGATCACGGCGCGGCCGGCACGGCGCACGGTGATTTATTTCCCGGGCTCGACCATCGGCAACTTCGTCGCCCGCGACGCGGTAACGATCCTGCGCCAGATGCGTGCCGAGATGGGCGACAACGGCGCAGTGCTGGTCGGCGTCGACCTGAAGAAGGATCCCGCGGCGATCGAGGCGGCGTACAACGATGCCGCCGGCGTCACCGCCGAGTTCACCCTCAATATGCTGGTGCGCCTGAATCGCGAGATCGGCACCGACTTCGACGTCGAAGCGTTCGCCCATCGCGCGCATTACAACCCGATGGCGGGACGGATCGAGACGACCCTGGTCAGTTGCAAAAAGCAGGAGGTCAGGGTCGGCGATCGCAGCTTCTCCTTCCGCGACGACGAGCCGATGCAGGTGGAATACAGCTGCAAGTATTCGCTGGACGATTTCGCCCAGCTGGCGGCCAAGGCCGGCCTTGCGGTGGAAAAAGTCTGGCTGGACGCCGAGGGACTTTTCAGCGTCCAGTACCTGGTGCGCTCGAAGCTCAGCCCGGAAGACTGAGCATGCGCTCCGCTTCGGCGGCCGCCTTGACGAAAACCTCGTAAGGCTGGGCGCCCTGCATCCGCAGGCGCTCGGCGAAGAGGAAGCTCGGCACCGCGTTGATCCCGATCGCCTGCGCATGGCCGAGATCGCTGTCTACCGCGCGCCGGCTGGCCTCGTCCTGCAAAGCCTGCTCCAGTGCATCGGCTTCCAGGCCGCTGGCCACGGCCAGCTCGCCAAGTACCGCGGCGTCACCGATCGCGCGACCCTCGAGCCAGTACGCTCGTAGAACGGCTTCATGGAAGGCATCGCCTTTGCCCTGGCGCTCGGCGTACTTGTGCAGCAGGTGCGCATGCAGGGTCGAGGTATCGATCGGCGGATCGGCCAGGTCGATGCCGAACTCCTCCTTCACCATCGCCTGCAGCTGTGGCCGGTGCGACTGGATCATCGCGCGTTTCGCCGCGTCGACGGGCGGCGAGCCGGGCGGGCGCAGCATGAAGGCATGCCAGTGCACATCCAGTGGGCGTTCGGCCGCCAGCCTTTGCAGGCGAAGCTGGCCGATCAGGCAGAACGGGCAGACAAAGTCGGACCACACGTCGACGCGCATCGCTTCAGTTTTCATGGCTCAGGTTCCCATCAGGCGGCACGGCGCGCGCCAAGGTGGACGAGGACGTCGTTCGCCGTGCGGATACGTTCGGCGGCGCCCGGTAGTTCGAGAAGGATCTTCAGCTTGTCCTTGCCGTCGAGCTTGTAGACCCTGGGCTGGGTCTGGATCAGGCGGATGATCGCCATGGGATCGATCTCGGGCTTCTCGCGGAAAGTGATGCGTCCGCCGTTAGCGCCGAAATCGAGCTTGCGGATGCCAAGCGGCGTTGCCTGCAATTTCAAGGTGGCGACAGCGAAAAGATGCTTGGTCGGGTCGGGCAGCAGGCCGAAGCGGTCGATCATTTCCACCTGCAGTTCGCGCAGCGCATCGTCGTTACGTGCGCTGGCGATGCGTTTGTACAGGGTCAGTCGTGCATGCACGTCCGGCAGGTAGTCCTCCGGAATCAGCGAGGGCACATGCAGTTCGACCTCGGTCTCGTGTTCGGAGGTGAGATCGAAATCCGGCACCTTGCCCGACTTCAGCGCGCGCACCGCGCGCTCGAGTAACTCGGTATAAAGCCCATAACCGACTTCCTGGATCTGGCCGGACTGCTCCTCGCCGAGCATCTCGCCGGCGCCGCGGATTTCCAGGTCGTGCGTGGCCAGGGTGAAGCCGGCACCGAGTTCCTCCAGCGAAGCGAGCGCTTCGAGGCGCTTCTCGGCATCGCCGGTCATCGCCTTGCGGTCCGGCACGATCAGGTAGGCATAGGCGCGATGATGCGAACGGCCGACGCGACCGCGCAACTGGTGCAGCTGGGCGAGGCCGAAGCGGTCGGCGCGGTTGACCACGATGGTATTGGCGGTCGGGATATCGATACCCGACTCGATGATGGTCGTGCAGACCAGGACGTTGAAGCGCTGGCGATGGAAGTCGGCCATCACCTGTTCCAGTTCGCGCTCCGGCATCTGCCCGTGGGCGATATGGATGCGCGCCTCCGGCACCAGTTCACCGAGTTCGCGCGCGGTGCGCTCGATGCTGTCGACTTCGTTGTGCAGGAAATACACCTGGCCGCCGCGGGCCAGTTCGCGCTGGATCGCCTCGCGGATCAACGCCGGTTGCCAACTCGAAATCAGCGTGCGCACGGCGGTGCGATGCGCCGGCGGGGTGGCGATGATCGACAGGTCGCGCAGGCCGTTCATCGCCATGTTCAGCGTGCGCGGAATCGGCGTCGCGGTGAGCGTAAGCAGGTCGACTTCGGCGCGGAGCTTTTTCAGCTGTTCTTTCTGCCGCACGCCGAAGCGTTGTTCCTCGTCGACGATGACCAGGCCGAGGTTCTTGAATTTAACGTCCGGCTGCAGCAGCTTGTGCGTGCCGATGATGACGTCGATCTGGCCGTCGGCCAACCGCGCCAGCGCGGCTTCCACGTCTTTCTTCGAGCGGAAGCGCGAGAGCACGTCGACCCGCACCGGCCAGTCGGCGAAGCGGTCGGCGAAGTTCCGGTAGTGCTGCTGGGCGAGCAGGGTGGTCGGCACCAGCACGGCGACCTGCTTGCCGGCGGTGGCTGCGGCGAAGGCGGCGCGCAGGGCGACCTCGGTCTTGCCGAAGCCGACGTCGCCGCAGACCACACGATCCATCGCGCGCGGCGCGGCGAGGTCGACGATCACCGCATCGATCGCGTTCTGCTGGTCGGGGGTTTCCTCGAACGGGAAGCTGCTGGCGAATTCCTCGAGAAGCTGGCGGTCGACCGGCATCGACTCGCCCTGGCGGGCCTCGCGCTGCGCGTAGATCGCCAGCAGTTCGGCGGCGACGTCGCGGACTTTCTCCGCGGCCTTCTTGCGCGCGCGTTCCCAGGCGTCGCCGCCCAGCGAATGCAGAGGCGCCAGTTCCGGCGCGGTTCCGGTGTAGCGGCTGACCAGGCCGAGCTGGGCGACCGGCACGTACAGGCGATCGCCCTTGGCGTACTCGATGGTGAGGAATTCACCGGGCATGTCGCCGACGTCGAGCGAGACCAGGCCCTGGTAGCGGCCGACACCGTGGTCGATGTGCACGATCGGCGAGCCGATCGACAGCTCGGTCAGGTCGCGGATGATGCTTTCCGGATCGCGTGCGGCGCCCCGGCGACGCTTGCGATCGGTGCGTACGCGTTCGCCGAACAGTTCCCGTTCGGTCAATACGGTCAACAGCGGCTGGTCGAGGGCGAAGCCCTGTTCCAACGAGGCAACCGTGATGGCGAATCGCGCATCCTTGTCGTCGGCGCGGGCGAGGAAGTCGCGCCAGCCGTCGACCAGCAGGGGGCGCGTGCCGGCCGCGGCCAGCTGTTCGATCAGCGCTTCGCGCCGGCCGGCCGAATCGGCGGCGATCAGGATGCGTCCCTTGTATGAGGCGAGGAAATGCCGCAGCGAGGTACCCGGTTCTTCACCCTTGCGATTGAGCGGCAGGTCCGGCGCGGGCTGGGTGCCGAGCGACAGCGCATGCTCGTGCCCGGCAGCGACGACGTCGACGCGGATCTGCTTGTTCAGCCGTTCGCGCAGGTGTTCCGGTGGCAGGTACAGTTCCGTCGGCGGCAGCACGGGCCGTTCGATATCGTGCGCCCGCTGGTCGTAGCGCTCCGCGGTCTGCGTCCAGAAATGGTCGGCGGCCTCGAGCACGCCCTCGCCGAGCACGTACAGCGCCCCGTCGGCGACATAGTCGAACAGGGTCGCGGTCTGCTCGAAGAACAACGGCAGGTAGTACTCGATACCGCCCGGCGTCACCCCTTCCTTCATGTCCTGGTAGAGCGGACAGCGGCGGATATCGATCGGGAAACGCTCGCGCAGCCGGCTGCGGAAGTTCTTCGCCGCGTCCTCGGTCAGCGGGAATTCGCGGCCGGGCAACAGATCCACCGACTCGACCTGTTGCTGCGAACGCTGGGTCTCGGCATCGAAGCTGCGGATCGACTCGATCTCGTCGTCGAACAGTTCAACGCGGTACGGTTCGTCCGCGCCCATCGCGTAGATATCGATCAGCGCGCCACGCACGGCGAAGTCGCCGGGCTCGGCGACTTGCGGGACATTGCGGTAGCCGGCCGCTTCCAGTCGTCGCTGCTCGACGGCGAGGTCGAGCTTCTGCCCGCGCCGCAAGACCAGGCCGGAACCGTTGATGTGGGCCTGGGGCGCGATCCGCTGCATCATCGTCGCCACCGGCACCACCAGCACGCCTCGCGTGGTCGAAGGCAGGCGGTAGAGCGTGGCGATCCGCTGTGAGACCACGTCCGGATGCGGGCTGAAGACGTCGTAGGGCAGGGTTTCCCAGTCCGGGAAATGCAATACCGCCAGTTCGCCGGCAAAGACCTTCAGCTCATCCTCGAGCGCGTGCGCCCGCTGGGTGTCGCGGGTAACCACCACGACCAGGCCATCGTAGGCCCGGGCCGCTTCGGCGACGTTCAGCGCCCAGGCGGAGCCGGCGGGCGTGGCCCAGTAGCGGCGCTGTTTGGCGTTGGCGGGAAGCGGGGGAGTTTTCGGCATGGGGGACGATATGGGGGCGGGCGACCGATTATTGTAGCCGCCGCTTCAGTCAGCCACGTCCGGCTCGAAGAAGCTCCAGCGTACGTCCTTGAATTCGGCGCGAAATTCCGCCTCGACAATGTTGATCGCCTCGACCAGGCTGCGATTGGTCGGGGTCGGCCGCATCTCGGCCTTGATCGCCACCATCACGTCCGAACCCATCTGCAGGGTAAGCACGTTGAAGACCCGGGCGATTTCCGGACGGGCTTCGAGGAAGGCGACCATTTCGGCCCGGCGGCGGGGCTCGACGCCCTGGCCGATCAGCAAGGCCTTCACTTCGACCGCAATCGCCACGGCGACCACGATCAGCAAGACACCGATGGCGATGGTGCCCATGGCATCGAACAGCAGGTTGCCGGTAAGCATGGTCAGCAGCACCGCGACCAGGGCCAGGCAGAGGCCGATCAGCGCGGCCAGGTCCTCGCCGAAGATCACCAGTAGCTCGCTGGCGCGGGTCTCGCGGAACCAGGTCCACAGCGGACGACCTTCGCGCGCCTTGTTCACCTCCTGCATGCAGCCGTGCATCGAGACGCTTTCCATCACGATGCTGAAGACCAGCACGCCGACCGCGAGCCATGGGTAGCTCAGGGGCTCAGCATGGGTCAGCTTATGCACGCCCTCGTAGATCGAGAACATGCCGCCGACGCTGAAAAGCATCATGGCAACCAGGAAAGACCAGAAGTACAACGCGCGCCCCCAGCCGAGCGGATAGTCGGCCGACGGCGGTCGTTTGGCCTGGCGCATGCCGAGCAGGAGCAGGCCCTGGTTGGCGCAGTCGGCCAGCGAGTGCACCGCCTCGGCGAGCATGGCGCCCGAACCGGTGAACAACGCGGCGACCAGCTTGGCGACGAAGATGGCGAAATTGGCGCCAAGCGCGAGAAAGATCGCGCGCCGCGAATCGGCATGACCGGACATGTGGATCCCCCTTAAATAAAAGCGAGTGCGCTTACGCTGTTGCGGGAGCGAACCCTGTTCGCGAGTCCTTTCGCGGGATGCTCACCAGAGCTGGCGACCGGGACAGTCACGGCCCCAAAGGACTCGCGAACAGGGTTCGCTCCTACAAGGTTGCGCTCCTGCAACAAGCTGCGCCTGGAATTTTGCTTAGTGATAAACCCCGACGCCCAAGCCGAAGCTGACATTCGGATGCCCGCCGGCAAGCTCCGCCGCGGTCCACACATGGGCCCCATTGACCGTCACCAGCGGGAACACATACGGCGAATCGCCAACACGATCGCTACGCGTGCCGGCAAGACGGCCGCTGACCGTGACCAGGTTACCGCTCGGGTAATTGAGGCTTTCGACATAACCCGGCATCACCGCGATGAAGCGGCCGTTGCCGACGTCGCTGGCCTTCGGTCGCTGCGAACTGTCCAGCGGATAAGCCAGGACTTCGATTTCACTATGGTCGGCGAAGTTGCGCACATTGACGATGCGTCCACCCCAGACCACATCGCCGGTACCGTAGCGTTCCGGGGTCTGCGAGACCTGCTGCGGCGGCACGTTGACCGTGCCCGGCGTGGTCTTGTAGATCGGCGCCGGGGCGCAGGCGGCCAGGGCCAGGAGGGCCGGCAGGCCGAGGCGGACGAACAGGCGTGAGGCTTCGACGGGCATGGTGACGGCTCCTGTGGGCGAATCCAGCTTATCGGCGACGTGCTGAATGGGCAGGGTAAGGCGAGTGAATGACCGGTTCATCGTTTTCGTCGATCAGCCACTTGAGCTTGTACTCGGCGTTGTCGCCTTCCTTGCCCAGCAGCTTCGGCAACACCTTTAGCATGTCGCGCAGGGTTTCATCCAGTTTCCACGGGGCATTGACGATGGCCATGCCGGCGCCATTGAGGCGCAAGGAGGAATCGTCCGATTTCAGCAATAACTCGGCCATCAAGACCCGCTTCGCGCCGCACTTGCTCAGCCAGCGATGGAAAGGCTGTACATGGCTGCGCAGCTTGATCGGATACCAGATCGCATAGACGCCGGTCGGCCAGCGCAACAGGGCATCCTTGAGCGCTTTCTCGATCGTGCGGAATTCCGCGTCCTGTGCCTCGAACGGCGGGTCGATCAGGACCATGCCGCGCTTTTCCTTGGGTGGTACCAGTGCCTTCAAGGCTTCGTAACCGTCGCGCTGGTGGACATGCATGCGTTCGTCGCCGTGCATCAGCTGCTTCAGCGCCGCCGCTTCGCCGGCCTGCAGTTCGCACAACTGGGCGCTGTCGCCGGGACGTAGCAGGTGCTTAGCGATCAGTGGCGAGCCCGGGTAATAGCGGATTTCGCCATCGTCATTGAGCGCCTTGATCGTCTCCAGCCACTGCCAGAGCAGGGGCGGCAGGCCGGTCGCCGCCTTCAGCTGGCCCACGCCTTCATCTGCCTCGCCGGTCCGGCGCGCCTCGCCACCCTTGAGGTCGTAACGTCCGCTGCCGGCGTGGGTGTCGATGTAGCAGAACGGCGTCGGCTTGGCCTTCAGGGCGTCGAGCAAGGCGACGAGCACGGCATGCTTGAGGACATCGGCGAAGTTCCCGGCATGGTAGGCGTGGCGATAGTTCATGGTCTTGGCCGGAAGAGAGTGGACCGATTATAGCCGCCACGCGCCCCGGGGCCTTATGGAGCCTGCTCCAGCTTGCACGGACGCGAGGCGTGGCTATGCTGGTCCATCGCGTCCGCACGGTTGCGGATTGACGGAGCCGGACCTTGTACGAGATCGATCTGCCACGCCGTCGCTTTGTCCAGGGGCTGGCATGGGGTGGCGTTGCCGCCGGCCTTGGCCTGTTCAGCGGCCGCGGCCTGGCCGGGGCCATGGCGCCGGCGAAGGAACTGACCGGGCCCTCGTTTGCCCTCGATATCGGCGCCTTGCCGGTCGACTTCACCGGTCGCCGGCGTGTCGCGACCGTGGTCAACGGCCAGCTGCCGGCGCCGCTGTTGCGCTGGCGTCAGGGCGATACGGTGCATCTGCGGGTCCATAACAGCCTGGCGGTACCGAGCTCGATCCATTGGCACGGCATCATCCTGCCGGCCGACATGGACGGCGTGCCGGGCCTGAGCTTCATGGGCATCGCGCCTGGCCAGAGCTACGACTACCGCTTCACGGTCAACCAGGCCGGCACGTACTGGTATCACAGCCACTCGCGGTTCCAGGAGCAGACCGGCCTGTACGGCCCGATCGTGGTTGAACCGCGCGGCGGGGAACGCCATCCGACTGAGCGCGATTACGTGATCCTGCTCAGCGACTGGACCGACCGCGATCCAGAGCGCGTCTACGCGACGCTGAAGAAGCAGAGCGACTACTACAAGTATGGCAAGCGCACACTCGCCGACTTCGTCCGCGACGCACGCGAACGCGGCGTCGGCGGCGCCATGGACGAGCGCGCGATGTGGAATCGCATGCGCATGGACCCCACCGACCTGGCCGATGTGTCCGGTGTCGCCTATACCTACCTGATGAACTTCAACGCGCCGGCGGGCAACTGGACCGGTCTGTTCGATGCCGGTCAACGCGTGCGCCTGCGTTTCATCAACGGCTCCTCGATGAGCTTCTTCGACGTGCGCATCCCGGGCCTGAACATGACCGTGGTCGCCGCCGACGGCCAGGACGTCGAGCCGGTCAGCGTCGAGGAATTCCGCATCGGCGCCGCCGAAACCTACGACGTGATCGTACAGCCCTCGGCGGACCGCGCCTGGACCATCTTCGCCCAGGCGATGGACCGTTCCGGCTACGCGCGCGGCACGCTTGCCCCGCGCGCAGGCATGGTCGCCGACGTGCCGCTTCTCGATGCGAGGCCGTTGCTGGCCATGGGCGACATGATGGGCGACATGGGCCACGGCGATATGGCGGGCATGGACCACGCCTCGATGCCGGGTATGACCATGCCCGCACCGGTGGCGCACCCGTCGACCGAGCGTGGTCCTGCCGTCGATTCGCGCGTGGACACACCCCGGCGCAATCTCGACGACCCGGGCATCGGCCTGCGCGACAACGGCCGGCGTGTACTCACGTATGCGGACCTGCATAGCCTCGACGCGCCGATCTCGCCGGATACGCAGCGCGACATCGTGCTGCACCTTACCGGCAATATGAATCGCTACATGTGGTCGTTCGACGGCCGGAAGTTCTCCGATGCCCAGCCGCTGGCGCTCAAGCACGGCGAGCGCGTGCGGATCGTGCTGGTCAACGACACGATGATGACCCATCCGATCCATCTGCACGGCATGTGGAGCGAACTGGAGTCGCCGGGCGGCGACTTCCAGGTACGCAAGCACACCATCACGGTGCAGCCGGCGCAGCAGGTCAGCTATCGGGTCAACGCCGATGCCGTCGGCCGCTGGGCGTACCATTGCCACCTGCTGTACCACATGGAAGCGGGCATGTTCCGTGAAGTGGTGGTGGCATGATCCGCCGCGCGCTTGGGGTCGCGATGCTGCTGTTGGCCGTGACGGCTCATGCGCAGGACGAACATGCGCAGGACGAACACGCCATGCATGCGATGCCCGACATGCCGGCGATGCAGGACGACTCGCCGGCGTTGCCGACCAGTACGCACGTGCCGCCACCACCGCCGCAGGCGCCGATGCAGGCGATGGACGCGGACCACATGGCCGACGTGATGCAGATGCATGACGACCAGCTATTCGCCATGTTCAAGCTCGATGAGCTCGAACGCGTCAAGTCCGGCAGCAACTACGGCACCGCGTGGGATGCCGAAGGCTGGCTCGGCGGCGACATCGACAAAGCATGGTTCCGCACCGAGGGCGAACGCGATCGCGACGGCACCCGGGACGCACGCGTGGAATTGCTGTTCGATCGTGCCTTCGCACCGTTCTGGGATTGGCAACTGGGGGCGCGCCACGATTTCGGCCAGGGACCATCGCGCGACTGGATCGCCTTCGGTGTGCAGGGGCTGGCACCGTACTGGTTCGAAACCGAAGCGACCTTCTACGCAGGCGAGAACGGCCGCGCCGCGGCGCGCTTCGAGGCCAGCTACGACCTGCTGTTGACCCAGCGCCTGATCCTCGCGCCGCGCGCCGAGGTGCAGCTCTACGGCAAGGACGATCCCGAACGGCGCATCGGCTCAGGACTGTCCGAAACGGAACTCGGCCTGCGCCTGCGCTACGAATTCACCCGGCAGGTGGCGCCGTACCTCGGTGTCGCCTGGAAGAACCGCTACGGCGACACCGCGCGCTATGCGCGCGCAGGCGGCGACCGTGCCGGCGAGGTCACCTGGCTGGCCGGTATCCGACTCTGGTTCTGATGTCGGGCTTTGGTATCTCGCCAGCTTCCCGATGCGGGCTCACGGCGCGAGCATGTCGAGGATGGCCGACAGTTGTGCTTTCTGCGACAAGACGAACGTCGTGGA
Organism: Luteibacter sp.; assembly: GCA_036009745.1. Classification (GTDB taxonomy): domain Bacteria; phylum Pseudomonadota; class Gammaproteobacteria; order Xanthomonadales; family Rhodanobacteraceae; genus Luteibacter. The sequence continues at coordinate 15,307 of DASYLE010000169.1, forward strand.
ATGGGTGCCGGGCACGCTGGTCACCCGCACACCGGTCAAGAGGATCTCGGGGGTACGCAGAAGCCCAATCGGCGTCTGCTCGTCGTGCGTGCCCTGGAAGATGACCGCTGGAGTACCTGTCGGTTGCCTCAAGCTCTCCGCGAGCGAGTAGTCATGCATGAGCAGTGCCGGCAGTGGCAGCAAGCCGAGTGGCGCAAGAGCCCAGTGCGAACGGAAGCGGATGCGAATGGCCGATGACAACGACGGTGCTGCCGATATCAGAACCAGTCCGGCGGGCCTTGTTGAATGACTCGCGTAAGCGGCAAGCATGGCTCCCAGCGACACGCCGACAAAGACCGTTCGATTTAGTGAACAGGTGTTTCCAACGGCGGCGATGGCGTGACCGACAAGGCCCTGGATCTCGGCCAGTTCAGTGCGCCCCGATGCGCCGTCCTGTCCGGGATAGGCCAGGGCGAAAACGGCGAGCCCGGCATCCGTGTAATTGGCGGGACGATAGGCCGCCGTCGCACCGTGCTGTCCGGGAAAGAACACCACGCACCCGACCCTGGCCTGGCCATAGCGACGGACAAGCAATTCATTGCCCGAGTTGCCCTTGATGCTCAGGGTTGCTTCCGCGGGGCTGCCGGTGAAAGCGGGCGTACGGGGAAACAGGAAGCGGCTTATTTCAAAGTGCAACCCATACGCCGCAACGGCAAAGTACAGCGCCACGGCGCCCAGGAGCAACGCGACAATCGTGCGATGAAGCGGTCTCAACGAAGGCAGCCCGGGCGATGTCAAGGTCAGGGCAGTCTAAAGCAGCCACCCGGCCCAGCGGTCGGAAGCCCGACGACGCGAGTGGATAGCGCTTGACTCTGGACCTGGAGCAAGGGTCTAGACTTCGATAATGAACAGCCAACAGCAGCCCTCCCTGACCATCGGTGCCGTCGCCCGCGAGGCCGGCACCCCTATCGACACCATCCGCTACTACGAAAAGGAAGGCCTGCTGCCCGCGCCCAGGCGTCGCGCCTCCGGCTATCGCGATTACGACCACGCTGCGGTGATCCGCCTGCGTTTCATCCGGCGGGCCAAGGATCTGGGCTTTACCCTCGAGGAAATCCGCGATTTGCTCGCCTTGTCGGCTGATCGCCACAGCGGCGTGGGTGGGGTGAAGGAGCGCGCGGAGCATCGCCTCGACGCCATCGACGCGAAGATCGCCGAGCTCGAACGCGTGCGCCGTGGTCTGTCCGAATTGATCGACGCCTGTCCCGGGCATGGCGCGCCGGAGGATTGCCCGATCCTGCGCGCCCTGGGCGGCGACGTCTCATGAGCGCGGCCTGCTGCTCCAGCCATGCACCGGCACCCGAATCGACCGGGCCGGCCGTGTCGGGTGCGATGTATACCTGCCCGATGCATCCGGAGATCCGCCAGGCAGGTCCCGGGCATTGCCCGAAATGCGGTATGGCACTGGAGCCCGAGCTGCCCTCGGCGGATGCCGACGATGGCGGGGAGTTGCACGCGATGTCGCGTCGCTTTGCGTTGCTCTTCGTACTGACCCTGCCGGTATTCGTGCTGGCGATGGGCCCGCACCTGTTTGGCTGGCGCTGGCCCACGCCATGGGCCGGTATCGCCGGATGGATCGAGGCGGTCTTCGCCAGTGTCGTCGTGCTATGGGGCGGTACGCCGTTCTTCGCCCGTGGCTGGCGCTCGTTGCGTCCGTGGTCGCCGAACATGTACACCTTGATCGCGCTCGGCACCGGCGTCGCCTGGGCTTACAGCGCCGTGGCCTTCCTGCTTCCCGCGGCCTTTCCGCCGGCGATGCGCAACATGCATGGCGGCATCGATGTCTACTTCGAGTCCGCCGCGGTGATCGTCACCCTGGTCACGCTCGGCGACTGGCTCGAGTTGCGCGCGCGTCGTCGTACCGGCGAAGCCTTGCGCGCCTTGCTTGGGCTGGCGCCGAAGACCGCGCGGCTGGTCCATGGCATGCATGAGATGGACGTGCCGCTGGATCGCCTCGCCCGTGGCGATGTCGTGCGAATTCGTCCGGGCGAGACGGTACCGCTCGATGGCGTTGTGCTCGAGGGCGAGAGCCATGTCGATGAAGCGATGCTCACCGGTGAGCCCCTGCCTGTGGTGAAACAGGTGGGCGACAGCGTCACCGGTGGTACGCAGAACCGCGATGGTGCGCTGACGATGAGGGTCGAGCGCGTGGGTGCGGATACGGTACTGGCGCGTATCGTCAGTCTCGTCGCCCAGGCTCAGCGCAGCCGTGCGCCGTTGCAGCGGATCGCCGACCGCGTCGCCGCATGGTTCGTGCCCACGGTGGCCGCTATCGCCGTGCTTGCCTTCGCTGCCTGGATGCTGGTCGGACCGGAACCGCGCTTCTCCCATGCGCTGATCGCCGCGGTGTCGGTGCTGATCGTCGCCTGTCCCTGCGCGCTCGGCCTGGCGACGCCGATCTCGATCATGGTCGCCAGTGGCCGTGGTGCCGGTATCGGCGTGCTGTTCCGCGATGCGACCGCCATCGAAAAGCTGCGCGACGTCGATACCCTGGTCGTCGACAAAACCGGCACCCTGACCGAGGGACGTCCGGCGCTTGGCGAGGTTGTCGTCCAGGGGATAACGCGCGAACGCGCGCTGGCCCTGGCGGCATCACTGGAACGCGGCAGCGAACATCCGCTGGCGCGTGCGATCGTCGAGGCCGCCGCGGGGGAGGGCGTCGCGGATACGGTCCGCATGGCGACCGGACTGGGCGTCACCGGCCGTTTCGGGGGCGATGCATTGGCACTGGGCAATGCCATCCTGATGGAGCGCGTCGGTGCCGAGCTGGGCGCGGATATCGACGAGCGGGCGGAAGCGCTGCGCAAGGATGGCGCGACGGTGATCTTCCTCGGCGTGAACGCCGGGGTTGTCGCCGCATTCGCCATTGTCGACCGTATCCGTCCCGGAACGCCGGCCGCGCTCGATGCCCTGCGCGCATCCGGTATCGACATCGTCATGCTGACCGGCGACAGCGCGACCACGGCGCGCGCGGTGGCATCGACCCTGGGTATCGATACCGTGCATGCGGAGACTTCGCCCGCGGACAAGGCGGCCGTGGTCATTGCTCTGAAGGCCGCGGGGCGTTGTGTAGCGATGGTGGGGGACGGCATCAACGATGCGCCGGCGCTGGCGACGGCCGATGTCGGTATCGGCATGGGTGGCGGCACGGATATCGCCATCGAGTCGGCGTCGGTGGCGCTGTTGCGCGCGGATCTGGGCGGGCTCGTGCGGGCTCGTGAACTGTCGGTGGCGACGGTACGCAATATCCGGCAGAACCTGTTTTTTGCCTTTGTTTATAACGCGGTCGGTGTACCTATTGCCGCGGGGTTGCTGTATCCGGCATTCGGGATCACCTTGTCGCCGATGATCGCGGCACTGGCGATGAGTTTTAGTTCGGTTTCTGTCGTCGTTAATGCGTTGCGGCTTCGTTCTTGATGTTGGTGTTTGGTATTCGTGCCGGCGCCTATCGCGCCGTGGTTTCGACCCCCTGCCGGGGGCCAAGTCACTTTTCTGGAATGGCCCAGAAAAAAAGTAACCCAAAGAGGCCACCCCGATCGCGTGCCCCGCTGCGCGGGGGCGGCCGGCTGGGCCGGGGTTTACGGCCGTACATCCCTGTACGGCCGTAAACGGTCGGCATCCATGCCGACCCTCGCTCCGCGGGCCTTTTCGTCCCAGCCGGCCTCACTGCTCAAAGGGGGGCCCGGGATCAAGAGCCGGCTGATCGCCGTATGTTTGCCAGCGTTGCTGGCATGACCTTGAGGCACGAGTACGCCGCTTTGCTCTTGATCGTCATACCAGCGAAGGCTGGTATCCAGTGGCATCAGTGGTCGGTGGTCGCCACTGGACCCCGGCCTGCGCCGGGGTGACGTGAGGGGGATGGGTGTCGCGCCTTGCTCTGCGCTTCGCTCTTGCTCGTCATACCAGCGCAGGCTGGTATCCAGTGGCGCCAGTGGTCGGTGTTCGCCACTGGACCCCGGCCTGCGCCGGGGTGACGAGAGGGGAATAGGTGCCGCGCCTTGCTCTGTTCTTCGCCCTTGCTCGTCATACCAGCGAAGGCTGGTATCCAGTGGCCTCGGTGATCGGTGGTCGCCACTGGACCCCGGCCTGCGCCGGGGTGACGGTGAGGGGGATGGGTGCCGCGCCTTGCTCTGCGCTTCGTTCTTGATCGTCATACCAGCGCAGGCTGGTATCCAGTGGCGTCAGTGGTCGGTGGTCGCCACTGGACCCCGGCCTGCGCCGGGGTGACGAGCAAAAGCCCGAGGCGTCACCTCATAGGCAACACACCCTAACGAGTCGCCTTCTGGCCCGTGCCGGAATGACGATGAGGTATCGCTAAGACGCGGCGCTAATCCGGTCGCCCTGGAACGCAATCGACCAGACCGTCGTAGATGCTCCGGTCAGTCTTGGGGAGCTTGATATGAATCGCGCCGCCCCAGGGTTTCAAGGCCCGGTAAAAATCCTCGATACGCGTGCCGTTCGCCAGTGGCGTACGGCAATGCCAGACCGGCGCACCCACGGCAAACGCTCCACTCGACGGATCGACGGTCTGTTCGCTCGCCGCCAGTACCCATACACATTCGCCCAGGATCCCGGTTTCGCTATCGACCGAGCAGCGATACCGGAGCGGCTGGATGCGTCGGTACCGGTCGTTGCAAAACGTGCCGGGGCAGAGGTTGCCGAAGTCCCCGATCAGCCGCTCCTCGAGGTCGCGAAAGCGATGCTGGCCCTGTGCGCGACCGGGATAGTCCACCGCGTCGACATAGCTGGCCGACGGTGCGGCGCCGATGGCGGCAGCCAGGAGGAGACCCCCGCAGGTCGTCATCCGGCCCGGAGGGAGGCCAGGGCACGCGTCGTCTGTCGCTGTACGCAAAGCAGCTTGCGTGCATCGTCGACCAGTTCGTACAACACGCGCAGGGACAACGCGATGCTCGCATGGGCCCTGGGCGCAAAGGTGTCGATGACGCCGACCATGTTCAGCATCTGGGTCACGCAATCGTCGAGGGCAAGTTCGGTGTCGCTGTAATCCTCGCCCACGAGGCAGTGTCCGCAAAGACAGTGGGGCGAGGTCTGGCCATGATTGCCGACATGGCGAAAGGCGTGCCTGATGGCGGGTGCAGGGGTTGGATCGGTGACGGTCATCGCGGCTCCTGGTGGAAGACCGCCAGTCCGCGACAATGCGGGTGGCGGGCGTGCCAGGGTCAGAAAACCGGCTGTTTTCGTCGGAAAACACGGTAAGGCCGAAGCCTTCCCGGCACGCCCACCGCAAAAGAGTATGGTAGCGGGGCGCCGCAACACAAAAGGCGTGTTGCGACGCCTTTTTTCTACACCGACAAAAACAGCACAGGCTTCTGACACCTGGTCACTACGATGTTCTGCAGCGACCCCGAAAGCATGCGGCGACAGAGCCAGAAACGAAATAGGAATCGT
>DASYLE010000170.1:0-6134 GCA_036009745.1 Luteibacter sp.
CGGTCCGGTCGCCTGTGCGCCTGCGCCGTAGGCCGCGCTGTTCTGGCCGGTGGCCACGCTGCCGTAACCGGTTGCCGTGGCGTAATCCGCCGAGGCCACGGCACCGCTGCCAAACGCGGAGGCACCGCTACCGTTGGCGAACGCACCCGAACCGGCCGCCGTCGCGAAGTCGCCTGTAGCAAGCGCGTCATCGGCGCCGGCGCCATTCGCCTTGAAATAGTGCTGGGCATCACTGACGCTGCTGCCAAGTTCGTTCAACTGGCCGACATTGACCGCATCGGTATCCTGCGTGCCCGCGGCCACATTGACGACCTGCCGTTCGTTGCCGGCACTACCGACGGATACCGTATTGGCCCGGTCGGCGACCGAGGAGGCGCCCAGCGCTACCGCGTTTTTCGCAGTGGCGCGGCTGCCGCTGCCGATCGCCGTACTCGCGTTGGCATTGGCCCGGCTGTCCTGACCGACAGCCGTGGCATCGTTGCCGTTCGCGCGGCTGGTCGCGCCGAGCGCCGTCGCGTTGTCGCCATTGGCGCGTGCGTCCTGGCCGACGGCCGTGCTCGCCACGCCGCCGGCGCGACTGGCCTGGCCGACCGCGGTCGCCGCGGTGGCCGTGGCGCGTGCGTCTTGGCCGGCCGCGGTGGTCGCGGTGCCGTTGGCGCGTGCGTCGCTACCGAGCGCCGTCGCGAAACTGCCACTGGCCTTGGCCAGCGCACCGCAGGCAAAGGAGGAAACGCCCGCGGCCATCGGGTCGTTGGCGCCGAAGTTGCCGTTGCATACATTGCCCGCCTGCACGGGTCCCGCCAGCACGCCGCCGGCCATCAGGGAAACGGCGGCGATCGCGCCGCGCATACGCCGGGAGAGGCCACCCTTGCCGTCGGCCCTGGCCAGTTCGGAAGCGACGACCAGCATGCCGAGCGACTTGTTCCACACCTTGCTATAGATCTTGTTCACAGCAACTCCTCCCCACGGTTTCCCGCGTATGCGAACGATGGATGCCGGGATGCGTTCACCCCGGCGCCGCTTGCGATGAATGCCGGACACGCGAAAGCGGCGACGCATGTCGCCATGCCCGCGCGGCCCGTTGAATAGATGGGTGTTACTTCGCCGTATGGACGTCCATACGTCATTCGCCGGACGGCCGGCGCCTGATGCCTTGCGGATACTTCCGTTGCCCTTCCCCTTTCCACCCGAGATCCTTTCCGTGCATGGCCGCTGTCGGACCGCTCGCGCCCCCCGACACGAGTGTCTTTCGTCAATGCGTGATGTCGCCGCAAGGAAAGTCCCGGCCTGAGCCGGGACTTCCCTGGTTTCCGTTACGGGGTGTACGTGCCCAGTACGGTGACGCCGGAGAACGCTTTGACTCCGGTCACCTTCAGGTAGTACGTGCCCGCAGCGGGTCGTGCGATCACCGTCATCTCGCTGTTGCCCGGCCGCTCCGACTTGAAGTCGTAGACGGTCGACGAGGGCTCGGCGCCGTTCTTGACGTAGGTCGAGACATCACCCGATCCGCCATAGGTGCGCAGGGTCAGGTTGGTCGCGCCGGCCGGAACGACCAGGGTGTAGAGCAGCGAGGCACCGGCCGCGCCGCTCTGGCCGCCGATCGCCACGTTGCGCGACAGCGCGATCGCCGGCGTACCCGGGTTGCTGCCCGCACCCCAGGCATCGAACTGCGCCTGCAACTGGGTGTCGCTGAGGCAGGCGTTGAGGCTGGTCACCTGACCGCCGGTGATCAGGCCGTCCGTCGACAACTGCGCGGCATAGGCGAGCATGCCCGTCTTGTAAGCCGCGAAATTGGCCGCCGCACCGGCAATGACCTTGGCGTTGGAGACGATATTCGCGCCGATGATCACGCCACCGGGCACCAGGGTCGGCACGCCGGTATCGCAGGTCAGCAGTTTCTGGCCCGTGGTGTTGAGGCCCCAGCCGATGTCCTTGAACAGGGCCGGCGTGAGGTCCACGTCGATCTGGCCAACCAGGTCCTGGTTGATCGCGTACTCCATGATCGCGTTCGGGGTCAGGCGCGTGTCGTAATGCGAGAACGACGAACCCTGGGCGAGTACGGTCGGTGCATAGATCTGCACATTGCCGGCGGCATCGGTGCCGGCAAGACCGGTGCCGTTGGCGATGGCGCCGGTCAGGCCGGTGAGATTGGCCTTGAGCTTGTTGCCGTCGACCTGGCTGACCGCGACCACCGGGATGTTCACCGGCTGCGCGGGCGAACCGCCTGGGGTGATCGCGCCAGCCTGGTTGTTGGCCAGGATGACGCCGGTTGCACCGGCCGCCTGCGCATTGAGCGACTTCACCGTGAAGTCGCAGGTACCGCGATCGATCAGGGCGATATGCCCGCTGACCGCCGCGCCATTGGTCAATGCCGCGCAGCCGTCGGTGGTGGCGCCACTGACACCTTGCACGATGGCGCCGGACAGGTTCGCCGAGGTTGCGGCCGGGCCGAATGCGGCCTGCGAGTACTCATAGTCACCCGCCGCCGCGGCGGGGGCGCTGATCCTGAGCAGATGCGGCTGACCGAGGGCGAGTGGCGCCTCGGCCTTGACCGTGGCGCCGGTCAGGACCAGCTTGCCGTCGTCCAGCGCCGCGGTGACGCGTTGCGCATTGGTCAGCTCGTACCACTTCTTCGCCTGGGTATCGCTGTACACGAAGGTGGAATAGATGTCCGGACGACCGACGCCGTCGTCGCCCGGATAAGGCGCGCCCGAAGTCAGGCTGCCGAAGCCGGAGAAGCCGAGGCCGTGGGCCATTTCGTGCAGGACGACGTTGAGGAAGTTGATCGAGCCGGCCGGCGTCTTGCCGTCCAGGCCGAAGTACCACGACGAACCCTCAAGGCAACCGGTGCTGCCGAGCTTGCCGTTGAACTGGCTCTGGATATCCGCTTCGCCCGGCGCGGCATCTTCATGCGAGAGCGCATCGGTCAGCGCCGAGTGGTACCAGGTATTAGCGACCGCCCCGGCCGGCACATTGGCCGGGTCGAAGTAGAAGATGAACGTGGTGCCGGACGATCCGAGCACGCCTGAGGTGGCGTCGCAGTCCAGGTCCTCGAAAGTCGCGTTGTTGACGATGGGCACGTCGCTCTGCAGCACAGCGCCCCAGATGTCGGCGGCGAACTGGAACACGGTCAGTGCCTGCTTGCCGCGGGTGGTGGCCGGGTTGCCGCCCACCGGCGCGGCCGGCGTCGGATCGTCCAGGCCCTTGCCGGTGCCGACATCCTGGTTGACGATCTTGATCTCGGCGGCGGAGGCCACGTTTGCGGCGCAGAACATGCCGGCCGCGATCAGCGCGGTGAAGAGGAGATGGCGGCGGATCATCGTGTCACCTCCGGCGCTTTCGCCTGGGCAGGATGGCCATCGTCGTGGTGCACGTTGAGACTGCCGTCGGGCAGGCGCTCGGCGACGACGCTATTGGTGAGGCTCTGCGGCACGGTCACGCGGGTGACGGTGGCGCCGCTGGAAAGACGCGTCTTGACGAAGGTCGAGCGTGCCTCGGCCTCGGTGCGCGGCCTGCCGCCGGCAACCAGCGAAGACTTCGGCTGGAGCATGGCCGCCGAGAGCCTGGCGCGCTCGGCCGCGGTGGGTTCGCGCAGCCGACCCGTCGCCGGATCGATCGCTACCTGTACGCCTTGCACCATGACCGTTTGAACAGGCTCAGCCTTCGGTGTTTCGCCCGCCATGGCCGCCCCCGCGACCAGCGTGCCCGAAAGCGCCAGGCCGAATGCCTGGGCCAGAAATCTGGAATTCATCGTCGTTCCTCCCGTTGATGATGCGGAGACCCTTTCCCCGCATGCCGTAGCGCCGGGAAACCCCGACGCCCCAATTGCCTTACACACGAATCGCTGTTGCCAAAAACCGTGAGTGAGCGACTCCGCGGTGCGCCAGCGCCTGCGCGCCGACGTACCGGGAGGTCCGGATCGGTGGATTTACGTGGGGGCCTGGTGCGGCCCCGGCGCGGCGCACGGGCGCGGCGCTGGATGGGGGAACGAACGACAGGGGTGGCCGACAGCGGCACACCGCTCGACAACCGGTGGCGCCATGAGCAAAGCCTTGCGCAAACGAATTACCATTTCGTACCCCCGCCAGGTAGCACTGCCTGTCGACCGGTTGCCGATCGACAGTTCCTTAACGCCCGTTCGGACGCTCCCCGTGGGAAAAGTCACCCCTGCCTTTTCCAACCCCTGGACGTCAAGAACTTGACGCCCGTTCTTTCGAAACTAGCAGCGACAAGCGGGCTCGTCAATAATTTGGCGTAGGAATTTACGACACGGCGCACAGTTTGCGAATGACCGCGCTGCTACCTGCATGGCGTCAATGCGCCGGCGCACGGAGCGGAGCGAAGTAGCAACCCGAGCGTTTATGACAACCAGCGAATGCGAATAAAAACATGGATTTGATCGACATCGGCGCCAACCTTACCCACGAATCGTTCCGGCACGATTTCGATGCTGTACTGCAGCGGGCAGCCGATCACGGCGTCCGCCGACTGATGGTGACCGGCGCTTCGAAGGACGGCAGCGAGCACGCCCTGGCCCTGGCTCGCAAGTTTCCATCACAACTATTTGCGACTGCGGGCGTACACCCTCACCATGCTATCGACTATGACGAGGCGACCGACGCTTGCTTGCGTGCGCTCGCCGCGGAGCCTGAAGTCCGCGCTGTCGGCGAGACGGGCCTGGATTACAACCGCAATTACTCGCCACGCGACGTCCAGCTGGCCGTTTTCGAAAAGCAACTGGCGATCGCCGTCGACCTCGGGATGCCGCTATTCCTGCACCAGCGCGACGCCCACCAGGATTTCCTCGCCCTGTTGCGCAAGGTGCGCGACAAAGTGCCCGCCGCCGTCGTGCACTGCTTCACCGATACCCGCGAGGCGATGCGCGACTATCTGGACCTGGACTGTCATATCGGCATTACCGGCTGGATCTGCGACGAGCGCCGGGGCACCCATCTACGCGAATTCGTTCACGAAATTCCGGCCGACCGGCTGATGCTGGAGACCGACGCGCCCTACTTGTTGCCACGCACCGTGAGGCCGCATCCGGCACATCGGCGCAACGAGCCGATGTACCTCGCGCATATTTGCGCCGAAGTGGCCCGCGACCGCGGCCAGACCCCGGCGGAGGTCGCCGCGGCCAGCACGCGTACCGCCGCGGCCTTCTTCGGCCTGGACGGATAAACCCTCACATCCTGGCGACGGTTTGGCATGGATGGTAATCGGCGCGAGAATGATCCTTTGACGCCGACGGAATCCCCCATGACTTCCCAACTCGAACAGCTGCGCAAGATCACCACCGTGGTCGCCGATACCGGCGATATCGAGGCGATCGCCAAATACAAGCCGGTCGATGCGACGACCAATCCCTCCCTGCTGCTGAAGGCGGCGGACATCCCGGCCTATTCGCCGCTGATCGACGAGGCTATCGACTGGGCGAAGTCGCGCGGCAATGCGCGTGACCAGCAACTGGTCGACGCCAGCGATTACCTCGCCGTCGCGGTCGGCCGCAAGATCCTCGACATCGTGCCGGGCCGCGTGTCGACCGAAGTCGATGCACGGCTTTCCTTCGATACCGACGCCACCGTGGCCAAGGCCGAACGCCTGATCGGCATGTATGCCGATGCCGGTATCAAGAGCGACCGCATCCTGATCAAGACCGCATCGACCTGGGAAGGCATTCGTGCGGCCGGGAAACTCACCAAGAAGGGCATTCAGTGCAACTGCACCCTGCTCTTCAGCTTCGAGCAGGCGGTCGCCTGTGCCGAGGCCGGCGTGTTCCTGGTATCCCCCTTCGTCGGCCGCATCTTCGACTGGTACGTCGCCAACACCGACAAGAAGGTCTATGCACCGGCCGAAGACCCGGGCGTGCAGTCGGTGCGCCGTATCTACGACTGGTACAAGCGCCACGGTTTCGAAACCGTCGTGATGGGCGCGAGCTTCCGCAACATCGGCCAGATCCAGGCACTCGCCGGCTGCGACCGCCTGACCATCGCGCCGGAACTGCTCAAGGCGTTGGAAGATAACCAGGACGAGTTGCCGGTCGCACTGAAAGACAACGGCGCACGCGAGCCGGCGCCGGAGCGCCTCACCCAGGTGAAGTTCCGCTGGGGCCACAACGAAAATGCGATGGCCAC
>DASYLE010000171.1:0-3609 GCA_036009745.1 Luteibacter sp.
GACATGTTCTACCTGTTCTCCGGGCAGACCGGCGGTTATTCCACTGTGACCGACTACACCAAGTGCCGCCAGCAAGGCTTCAACTCCAGCAACTACGACAACTGCGCGCAGTCGGGCCAATCGATCCTGTCGTATCACACGGGTAATACGGCCCTGAAGGACATAACTGCGAAGACCTACACCTATGGCTTCGTCTGGTCGCCGTCCAATAAGATGAGCCTGTCAATCGACTACAACGCCGTCGATATCGACAACGAGGTGGTGGTCCTCGACGCCGACACCATCGCGCAGACGGAAGCCGACTGCCGCCTTGGCGTCTCCGAGAACGGCGACACGACGTATGACATCAATTCGCCGACGTGTAAGGAGGTGCTCGGTGAGGTCATTCGCAAGCCAGCAACCGATCCGATCAACCCGAACGGCATCGATACGATCAACACGTATCCGATCAACGTCGCCCATTCGCGGCAGACCGGTATCCAGTCCTCGTTCGACTATCGCTGGGACTTCACGGGCTATGGCAACTTCGCGTTCAGCGCGGGCTACTACGATGCGCTCACCCACACCACGCAGCAGAAGGCCGGCGACCCGACCTACAACCTGCTGTGCTGTGCCAACTCAGACGAGTTGAAGAGCCGTTTCAATGCGAGCCTGACCTGGAATGTCGGCAAGTGGAGCTCGACCCTGTACGGCCTGCGCAACGGCAGCAGCTGGAACTCGGTCGGCACGGCGAAGAACATCGGTCCGTGGGTCGTATTCAACGGTTCGGTGCGTTACCAGCTGAACAAGCAGGCCTCGATGCTGGTGTCGGTGAACAATATCGCCAACAAACGGCCGCCCATCGACAGCACCAATGGCAACTGGCCGTACTACGACACCGGGATCTACAACGCCCTGGGTCGTGAGGTCATGGCCGAACTGCACCTGGACTTCGGCAGCTAAATCGTCCCACGGCGGGGGCGGCTGCAAGGCTGCCCCCGCCAATTGCCGGCTGCCGCACAGCACAGGCGGGCTTCGCTGCTATCATGCGCGTTGGTTTACCTGCGGATCCGGGGTCGCTCGTGCTGGAAATCCTGTTGGCGGGCGGATGGGCCCTCTTGCCCATCCTCATCTGTTCGGCGGTCGCCCTGGCGATCGTTTTCGAGCGTTTCTGGTCGCTTCGTCGCGCCTCGGTGTTGCCACCGGGCCTGGGCGAGGAGGTACGCGGCTGGGCGCGTTCGCAGACCCTGGACGCGGCCCACCTGGACTCCCTGGCCAAGGGCTCGCCGCTGGGCGAACTGCTGGCCGCGGCCATCGCCGTGCGCGATCGTCCGCGCGAACTCATTAAAGAACGCATCGAGGACACCGGCCGCCATGTGGTGCACCGGCTCGAGCGTTACCTCAATACCCTGGGCACGATCGCCCTGATCGGACCCTTGCTCGGCCTGCTCGGCACCGTCTTTGGCCTGATCCGGATGTTCCTCGGCGTGATGGCCGGCGGCATCGGCGACCCGATGAAGATGGCCGGTGGCATCGGCGAGGCCCTGGTCTGCACCGCCTTCGGCCTGGTCGTGGCGATTCCCGCCTATGTGCTGCACCGTTACTTCCGTTCGCGGGTGTCCGGCTACGTGGTCGATATGGAAAAGCAGGCGACCGCCTTGCTCGACGACCTGACTACGCCGCGACCGCGCCGCCGGGCCGCGACGACCGCGGCCGCTGCCGCCGTCGAGGGCTGATCGGCCATGCGTATCGGCAACCGCCGCGAGGACGATTTCGAGATCAACGTGATCTCGCTGATCGATGTCCTCCTGACCCTGCTGATGTTCTTCGTGCTCAGCACGACCTTTATCCAGCACTCGCGGATGCAGGTGACCCTGCCCAAGGCCAGCGCCGAAGCGCGTGAGGCCACCGACAACGCGTTGACCATCGTCGTCGACCGCGATGGCCATTACTCCGTCGGCAGCGACGAGGTACTGGGCGAGGGCATCGATCCGTTGAAAGAAGCCATCGCCCGCGTCGGCGGCGACAACCACGATCGCCAGGTGATCCTGCGCGCCGATGCGATGACCCCGCACCAGAACGTGGTACGTGCGATGGACGCGCTCGGCCAACTCGGCTTCAGCCGGCTGTCGATCGCGACCACGCCGACGGAGTCTCCAGCGCAGTGAGTACCCCGCGAACCAAGGTCGGCACGTGGACGACCTATAAGCGTCTGCTCGGCTACACAAAGGCGTATTCGAGCGTCGGTATCTTCGCGATACTTGGCATGATCGTCGACGCTGGCGCGCTGGTCCTGTTCACCAAGTTGATCAAACCGCTGCTCGACGATATTTTCGTCAACAAGGATCCGTACACGATCTTCTGGATGCCGATCTGGATCATCGTCATCTTCAGCGCGCGCGGCGTTGCCTCGTTCGTCACCGATTACGGCATGGCTTACATCGCGCGAAACGTGGTGCAGAAGATCCGCACCGAGGTATTCGATACCTACCTGCGCATGACGTCGGCATTCTTCGCCAACGAGCCCTCGGGGCACCAGGTCGCGCGTATCACGTACACCTCCGAGCAGGTGGCCGCGGCGTCGACCGATGCGGTCAAAGTCGCGATCATCGACGGCCTGTCGGTCATCGGCTTCGCCTCGGTGATGATCTACTACAGCCCGTACCTGGCCATGGCCTTGCTGCTGCTGGTGCCGGCGGTCGGCATGGTCGCCACTGTGGTCAGCCGTCGCTACCGGCGCATCAGCCGGCGTATCCAGGCCATGATGGGCTCGGTGAACGGCACCGTGGAAGAAACCATCGGCGGTCAGCGTGAAGTCAAAATTTACGGTGGGCAAGCCTATGAGAGCAAGCGCTTCTTCGATGTTGCCGACTCCACCCGCCGGCTCAACCTGAAGGTTGCCTCGACGGGCGCACTTTCCACGGCGACGATCCAGACCCTGGCCGGTCTCGCTCTGGCCCTGATCGTGTTCCTCGGTACGCGCCAGGCGGTGCTGCACGACATGACCGCGGGTACATTCTTTTCCGTGCTTTCCGCGATGGGTGCGATCCTGCCCTCACTGAAGCGCCTGACCAGCGTGCAATCGAACATCCAGCGTGGCCTGGTCGCCGCCGAGGATCTGTTCGAGATCATCGACACGCCGCCGGAAGAGGACAAAGGCACCCTGGTTGCCGAGCGCACCCGGGGCGATATCCGTTTCGAAGCCGTCGAGATGACGTATCCGAAGGCGCAGACCCCGGCCTTGCGCGGTATCGACCTGCACTGCGCGCGCGGCACCGTCACGGCGCTGGTCGGCCGCTCGGGCAGCGGCAAGAGCACCCTGGTCAGCCTGCTGCCACGCTTTTACGAACCCGGCGCAGGCGACATCCTGCTGGACGGGCACAAGCTGGCTGACTACACCCTGGGCTCGCTGCGTCGCCAGATCGCCTGGGTCGGCCAGAACGTCATCCTGTTCGACGACACCGTCGCGCGGAATATCGCTTACGGCGAACTCGAGGGGGCGAGTGAGGCGGAGATCATCGCCGCCGCCGAGGCGGCCAATGCCATGGAATTCATCCGGCGCATGCCCGAGGGCCTGAACAGCCGGATCGGGCAGAGTGGCGGCCAGTTGTCCGGCGGCCAGCGCCAGCG
>DASYLE010000172.1:0-47776 GCA_036009745.1 Luteibacter sp.
GGCCTGGAAAACGAGCGCCGCGAACTGCTCGAGGCGCGCGAGGAAGCGCGCATCAACGCCCGTGAAGCGGCCGAGCAATCGCACCAGCTGGCCCTCGGCATGGAATCCAAGCGCGCCGCGCTTGCTTCGCTGGAACAGGCACTGGCGCGCATGGATGCGCAGATCCGCCAGATCCAGTCGCGTCGCAACGAGATCGAGGAGCAGCTCGCCGCCGGGTCCGATCCGATCGCCGAACTGGAGGCCGAACGCCAGACCTACCTCGACCAGCGCCTGCTGGTCGACAAGCAACTGGTCGATGCACGCCGCGCGTTGGAAGATTGCGACGCCGAATTCCGCCGATTGGACCAGGACCGCCAGCGCATCGAGCATGTACTCACCCAGGTACGCGAAAGCCTGACCGAGAAGCGCCTCGCCGCGCAGTCGATCCAGTTGCGCGCCGAGCAGTTGGCCCAGGCGATCGTCGCCTCCGGCCTCGAGCTGGAAACCCTGCTCGCCGAGCTGCCCGAGGACGGCGAGCCGACCGTATGGCAGCAGCAGCTCACCGACCTGGCACAGAAGATCGTCCGCCTCGAACCGGTCAACCTGGCCGCGATCCAGGAACACGCCGAGCAGTCGCAGCGCAAGGATTACCTGGATGCCCAGCTGGCCGACCTGACCAGCGCGCTGGAAACCCTGGAAGGCGCGATCAAGAAGATCGATCGCGAGACCCGCCAGCGCTTCAAGGAAACCTTCGACCGCGTCAATGCCGGTGTGCAGGAACTCTTTCCGCGCCTGTTCGGCGGTGGCCACGCCTATCTGGAACTTACCGGCGAAGACCTCCTCGATACCGGTGTGTCGATCATGGCGCGCCCGCCCGGCAAGCGGGTCAGCAATATCAACCTGCTCTCCGGTGGCGAGAAGGCGCTGACCGCGGTGTCCCTGGTGTTCGCGATCTTTGGCCTGAACCCGGCGCCGTTCTGCCTGCTCGACGAGGTGGACGCCCCGCTGGACGAGGCCAATGTCGGCCGTTTCTCGGCCATGGTGCGCGAGATGAGCGAGAAGGTGCAGTTCATCTTCGTCAGCCACAACAAGGCCACAATGGAAGCCGCGCACCAGCTGTGCGGCGTGACGATGCGCGAGCCGGGCGTTTCACGCCTGGTCCAGGTCGATCTGGCCGAGGCGTCCAAACTGGTGGGCGCGGCCTGAAGGAGTGACGATGAACGTGAATCCCATTCTCGGTTTGGCCTGGAATCCGACCATCGGCATCCCGATGCTGGTCGTCGGCGCCATTGTCTTCGCGCTGCTATGGCTGTTCGGCCAGCCGCGCAAGGAGCAGGGCCGGCGTAAACCCGTACAACCGGTGACCGGTCCGGGTGAGCGTCGCGAGCCGGTACTCGGCGACGACGACATGACCGGTTTCGACGATGGCGATCCGTTCGGGGGCCCGGAGCCGCGCCAGGGCGAACTCGATGTCGAGATGCAGGCTGAGCTCGAACGGCTCGGTGCCACCCTGGCTGGCCAGCGCAGCAGTGCGCCGATCGATCCGTTCGCCGATTTCCCGTCGCCGTCGGGCGCCCGGTCCACGCCGGTGCCGCCGCAGGAACCGAAGCCGATACCACCGGTTGCACCGCCGCGCGCAGCCGAACCGCCGCGCCCCGCGCCGCGTTCCGAGGTTGGCCGCCGTCCACCCAATGCGCCGGTCGAACGCATCGTCAGCCTATATGTCGTGGCGCGCGATAATGGTCGCTTCAATGGCGCCGACCTGGTGGTCGCGGCCGAGAAGGCCGGCCTCGAATTCGGCGACATGGGCATCTACCACCGCCTGGTCGACGGTCGCCGCGAACTGGGACCGATCTTCAGCGTCGCCAACCTGGTCAAGCCGGGCAATTTCGATCTTTCCCGCGTCGACAGCACGCAGACCCCCGGCCTGAGCTTCTTCATGGCCTTGCCCGGACCGATTCCGGCGCTGGACGCCTGGGACACCATGCTGCCTACCGCGCAACGGCTCGCCGAACTCCTCGACGGCCTGGTCCTGGACGAGGAGCGCAACGCGCTCGGCCGCCAGCGCATCGCCCATATCCGCGACGAACTGCGTGGCTGGGATCGCGGGCACGAGGGCGAGGAAATCAAGTTCGGGCAGTAGCCATATGTACACGCCCACGGCCTTTCTCGAGACACGCCTGCCGGTCATCCAGCAGGCCATGTACGAGATCGCTTTTGCTTCGCTGGTGAGTCATGGCGAGTCCGGCCTGATCGCCAGCCATCTTCCTTTGCTGCTGGTCGCGGAAGAAGGACCGTACGGCACGCTATACGGCCATGTCGCGCGCGCCAATACGCAATGGCGGGAGCTGGCGAGCGAATCGCTGGCGATCTTCAGCGGACCGCATGCCTACGTTTCGCCGAATGCCTATCCCGGCAAACAGGCCCATGGTCGCGAAGTGCCGACCTGGAACTACATTGCCGTGCACGCCTACGGTCGGGCCGGGACATTCGACGATCCCGTGCGCCTGCGCTGGCTGCTCGATGGACTGACTGGCCGTCACGAAACGGAAACACAAGCGAGCCCATGGCAGGTCGCCGACGCGCCGGCCGATTACATCGAGGGCATGCTGCGCGCCATCGTCGGCATCCGCCTGCCGATCGCGCGACTGGAAGGCAAGTGGAAACTCAGCCAGAACCGCCAGGCCGCCGATCGGGATGGCGCGGCGGATGAACTTGCGACACGCGCCACCGAACGCGAGCGCGCCGTTGCCGCGGCCATGACACTCGCCAATAGGTGACTATTGCCGTCATGCCGGTGCGGGCCGCATCCAGTGGCATGCTGCTCGATGAGACATTGTTTCCCGGGTGATGCGATCGATTGCTTCGAGCCCTTGCGAAGGACCTCGAAACACATTTCACACTGCGGAAACGGTGGGTTCGGGCAAGGTGGGGGCTGTTGAGCGGCGAAAGACGCTCACCTTATCCTCGCCTTCGGGAAACCCTGTTCCATGTCGGCAAGCACTGCGCGCCAAGCATTCCGCATCTACTATCTGCACCCTTTGCTGGTCGGTGGCTTCGCGAACTGGCCGGTGTGGCTGGATCATGTCGCCGCGATGGGCTTCGCCCAGCTATTGATTCCACCGCCGTTCGAAACCGGCCAGAGCGGGGATGTGTTCTGCTCACGTAGCGTCGATACGCTGCATCCCGATTTCGGTGACGCCGACCTGGGCGATCTCGCGCGGGCCTGCGGCGAACGCGACCTGGATCTCTGGCTCGATCTGCCATTGGATGAAGTCGCCGCCGATGCGGACGTGCGCGACGAACATCCCGAATGGTTTCGCGCCGTTGCCACGGCGCACGACACGCCGGACCCGCGCTGGACACCGAGCGAGAGCGACACCGCGCGCTGGCGCCTCAACGATCCAGCTGTCGTGGACGCGGCACTCGCCTGGTGGACGAGGCAGCTTGCCGAATGGGTGGATGCCGGCGTTCGCGGGTTCCGCTGCGTGCATCCCCAGCGCCTGCGTGCCCCGGCCTGGCGCCGTCTGATCGACAGCGTCCACGCAAGCCATCCGGATGTCGTCTTCGCCGCCTGGACACCGGGTCTCACCCGCGACGAACTGGCGGGCTTGCGCGGCGCCGGTTTCGACGCGACCTTCTCCTCGGCCAACTGGTGGGACTTCCGTTCCACCTGGTTCGTCACCGAATCGCAACGTCTGGCCGACATCGCGCCATCGGTCGCTTGTGCGGAGGCGCCCTTCGATCAGAGGCTGGGTGACGGCCTTGGCGAGGCGAACCAGCTCGATCGCGCCTATCGTCGGGCGGTCCGTTTTGCCGCTACGTCACCGGCTGGCTGGTTGATGCCGATGGGCTTCGAATTCGCCGTGCACGATGCGCTGGATCCCCGTCGTGGCGATCCATTGTCGCCGACGGCGCTGGCCGCCCGTGGCGGTGGTGACTTCGACGTCTCCGGTTTCGCGGACTTTGTTTCCGCAACCAATCGCGAACTGGCCGATGCGCCGCACGCATGCGGCGCACCGCAGGTCGCGTCGGGCGAGGCGGTGACGACGCTGTTATCGATGGACGCCGTGGATGCGCGCACGGCGACCACCGCGCGGCTGGTCCTGGTCAATGTTTCGCTCGATCGCGAAGTCGTGGTCAGCACGGCGCAGGCCTTGCGCGGCGCCGCGGCGCACTTCGCGCCCTATGTCGATGGCCACGGTGAAAAGCTGCTCGCCGGCGGGTCGCTGGTCCTGGCACCTGGTGAAGTCGTCACCCTGACCGCGCCACGTGGTTCGCCGGTGGCGCGCAAGCTTTCGGCCAGCGCAGCGCGTGGCGATCTTGCCGAGGCGACGCGCGCGCCGCGTATCGCGATCGAGGCGGTGACGCCAGCTGTCGACGCGGGGCGCTTCCCGGTCAAGGCCATCGTCGGCGATCGCGTCGATGTCGAGGCCGATGTTTTCATGGATGGCCACGACGTGATCGCCGTACGCCTCAAATGGCGCGCGCTGGACGAAAAGGCGTGGCGCGAGGAGGTCATGAAGCCCCTCGGCAACGACCGTTATGCCGCGAGTTTCACGCCACAGCGCATCGGTCGACATGAGTACGCGATTGAAGCCTGGCGTGATGCCTTCGCCACCTATCGCCACGAATTGTCGGTCAAGCACGAGGCTGGCGTGCCGGTCGCGCTGGAGCTTGAGGAGGGCAGGTTGCTGGTCGAGGCCTTCGCGCAGAACGCTGGCGCCGGCCGTGCGCGGCCCTTGCGTCTCCTGGCCAGGGTACTCGCGGCGGACGATGATGCCTCGCGCCTGGAACACTTGCTGGACGAGGCGACGCTGACCTCGATGAGGGCAGCCGATCCGCGCCCGTTCGCGACGGTTTCGCCGGCGCTGCCGCTCGAGGTCGATCGCCGGGAAGCCGGGTTCGCCAGCTGGTATGAACTTTTCCCGCGCTCCGAAACCTCCGATCCGTCGCGGCACGGTACCTTCATCGATGTCATCGCGCGCCTGCCGGCCATCCGCGCCATGGGTTTTGATGTGCTGTACTTCCCACCGATCCATCCGATCGGCAAGGCATTCCGCAAAGGCCGCAACAATAGCTTGTCGCCGGCGGCGGATGATCCGGGCAGTCCCTATGCGATCGGCTCACCCGAAGGGGGGCATACGGATATTCATCCGGCGCTGGGCACGATCGACGACTTCCGCCGTCTTCGTGACGAAGCCCACGCGCATGGCCTTGAGCTCGCGCTGGACTTCGCCATCCAGTGCTCGCCCGATCATCCCTGGCTGAAGAGCCACCCTGAGTGGTTCGACTGGCGCCCCGACGGCAGCCTGCGTTATGCGGAAAACCCCCCGAAGAAATACCAGGATATCGTCAACGTCGACTTCTATACCGAAGGCGCGGTGCCATCGCTCTGGCAGGCGCTCTGCGATGTCGTGCTGTACTGGGCGGGCGAGGGCGTACGTACTTTCCGCGTGGACAATCCCCACACCAAGCCGTTTCCGTTCTGGGAATGGATGATCGCGCGGGTCAAGGCGAGCTATCCCGACGCCCTGTTCCTGTCCGAGGCGTTCACGCGGCCGAAGCCGATGTACCGGCTCGGCAAGGCCGGTTTCAGTCAGTCGTACACGTATTTCACCTGGCGTCACTCGAAGCAGGAATTCGTCGACTACCTGACCGAGCTGACCCAGGGACCGCCGAAGGATTTCTTCCGCCCGAATTTCTTCGTCAATACGCCGGACATCAATCCCTATTTCCTCCAGCAGTCCGGGCGCGCGGGCTTCCTGATCCGCGCCGCGCTTGCCGCGACGCTCTCGGGACTATGGGGCGTCTATTCGGGTTTCGAACTGTGCGAAGCAGCTCCGGTGCCGGGAAAAGAGGAATACCTCGACTCGGAGAAATACGAGATCAAGCCACGCGACTGGCGTACGCCGGGCAATATCGTCGGCGAAATCACCCGCCTGAACGCGATTCGTCGCGAGCAGCCGGCGCTGCACAGCCACTTGGGCATCCGTTTCCTGCCGGCGAACAGCGACCAGGTCCTGTTCTTTGCCAAGCGCGCCCCCGAAGGCGGCGACGCCGTCCTCGTCGCGATCAATCTCGACCCGCATGCGGCACAGGCCGCCGACCTGGTCCTGCCGCTGTACGACTGGGGCCTGGCTGACGACGCCATCCTCGACGTGCGCGACCTCCTCAATGACGTTCCCGTTTCATGGCGAGGCGCGCATCAGCACGTATGGCTGGGCCCAGGCCTGCCGTACGCGATCTGGTCCGTCCGTCTACCTGGAGTCTGATTCATGGCACGACGCGCGAAATCCACGCGGGCACACGCCGCACCGGCGTTCTCCGACGACCCGCTCTGGTACAAGGACGCGGTCATCTACCAGGTGCACGTGAAGTCCTTCTTCGACGCCAATGACGATGGCGTCGGCGATTTCCAGGGACTGATCGACAAGCTCGACTATATCGCCGAGCTTGGGGTGAATACGCTCTGGCTGCTTCCGTTCTACCCCAGCCCGCGCCGCGACGACGGTTACGACATCGCCGAGTACAAGGCCGTGCATCCGGACTACGGCAAGCTCGGCGATGCGAAGCGCTTTATCGCCGAGGCCCATGCGCGTGGCCTGCGCGTCATCACCGAACTTGTCATCAACCATACCTCCGACCAGCACGCATGGTTCCAGCGCGCCCGGCAGGCAAAGAAGGGCTCGGCTGCGCGAAATTTCTACGTATGGTCCGACACCGACACGGCTTACGACGGCACCCGGATCATTTTCCTGGATACCGAGAAATCGAACTGGACCTGGGATCCGGTGGCTGGCCAGTATTTCTGGCATCGCTTCTTCTCGCACCAGCCCGACCTGAACTTCGACAATCCCGCCGTCCTTGCCGCCGTTCTCGACGTGATGCGTTTCTGGCTCGACCTCGGCGTGGACGGGCTACGGCTGGACGCGGTGCCGTACCTGATCGAGCGCGAGGGTACCAATAACGAAAACCTGCCCGAAACCCATGCGATCCTGAAGCTGATCCGCGCCGAGATCGATCTGCACTATCCTGATCGCATGCTGCTCGCCGAAGCCAACCAGTGGCCCGAGGACACCCAGGACTACTTCGGCGACGGCGACGAATGCCATATGGCCTTCCATTTCCCGTTGATGCCGCGCATGTACATGGCGATCGCACGCGAGGATCGTTTCCCGGTCACCGATATCATGCGGCAGACCCCGGCGATTCCGGAGAAATGCCAGTGGGCGATCTTCCTGCGCAACCATGACGAGCTGACCCTGGAAATGGTCACCGACTCGGAGCGCGATTACCTGTGGCAGACCTATGCGGCCGATCGCCGTGCCCGCATCAACCTCGGTATTCGTCGGCGCCTCGCGCCGCTGCTCGAGCGCGACCGCCGTCGCATCGAGTTGATGAATGCGCTGTTGCTGTCGATGCCGGGCACGCCGGTGCTTTATTACGGCGACGAGATCGGCATGGGCGACAATATCCACCTGGGCGATCGCGACGGCGTGCGGACGCCGATGCAATGGTCGGTCGATCGCAACGGCGGTTTCTCCCGCGCCGATCCGGCGAGCCTGGTGCTGCCGCCGATCATGGATCCGCTGTATGGCTTCCAGGCGGTCAATGTCGAGGCGCAGCTGCGCGACCAGCATTCGCTGCTGAGCTGGACGCGGCGGATGCTATCGGTACGGCGGCGCTACAAGGCCTTCGGCCGCGGCACGCTGAAGTTCCTGTACCCCGGCAATCGCAAGGTCCTGGCTTACCTGCGTGAGTACGATGGCGAGCACCTGCTTTGCGTGGCCAACCTTTCCCATTCGCTGCAGGCGGTCGAGCTTGACCTGGGGGCCTACGACGGCCAGGTGCCGGTCGAGATCATGGGTGGCGCATCGTTCCCGCCGGTCGGTCAGTTGCCTTACCTGCTGACCTTGCCGCCCTATGGCTTCTACGGGTTCCAGATCTGTCCCAATGCACAGATGCCGAGCTGGCACGAGGAGCCGGCCGAAACGATGCCCGATTACGAAACCCTGGTGTTGCGCGGCCCGCTGGTCGAGGGGCCGGTGATGGCGCACCACCGTGGCGTGCTCGAGCACGACGTGCTGCCGGCCTATCTCGCCCGTCGCCGCTGGTTCGCGGCCAAGGATCGCGGTATCGCCACGGCGCAGATCCTTTATGCCGCGCCGTGGCCGGATCGCGGCGATGACCTGGTGCTTTGCGAGGTGGTGACCGAGTACAAGGAGGGCGGTAGTGCACGCTACATGCTGCCGCTCGGCATCGCATGGGAAGACGAGGCGCCGACTGCCCGAGCGCAACAACTCGCGCTCGCTCGCGTGCGCCGTGGTCGCCGGGTCGGGTTCCTAACCGATGGCTTCGCCCTTGAGGCGTTCGCAAGGGGACTGCTGCGCGGCCTGGGCCAGCGGACACGGATCGCGCTGAAGGCGGGGGAAATCCGTTTCGATCCGATGCCCGCCTTCGACAGCCTGGCATTTCCCGACGATGTCGAAAACCGCTGGCTGGCCTCCGAGCAGTCGAACAGTTCGATGATCCTGCACGATGTCGCGGTGGCGAAGCTGTTCCGTCACGTCAGTCCCGGGATCAATCCCGAGGTCGAGGTGGGTCGCCGCCTGACCGAGATCGGCTACGCGCATACCGCGCCACTGCTTGGCGAAGTCGTCCATATCGACGCTGACGGCGGGCGCTCGACGCTGGCCGTGCTGCAGGGCTTCCTGCGCAACCAAGGCGACGCCTGGCGCTGGACGCTGGACTATCTCGCGCGCAGTTACGACGAATTCTCACTGGTGGCAGACGCGGAACGGCGCGCGGAGATCCTGCTCGGCTACGACGATTTCGCCTCGGCGGTCGGCACGCGCCTGGGGGAGCTGCATGCAGCGCTGGCGATACCGACCGATGACCCGGCATTTGCGCCGGAGCCCGCGACGGTTGCCGACACCGTCATGTGGCTGGCCAGGGTCGAGGAAGGGCTCGGGCAGGCGTTGGGGATAGTGGCGGGGTCGATCGACATCGATGCGGTAACGAAGGAAGCGCTGAGAGTCGATGGCGATTCCCTGCGCGAGCGGCTGGCCGCGCTGGCGGCAACCGGCGAAGGTGCCCTGCGTACCCGCATCCACGGCGATTTCCATCTCGGCCAGGTGCTGGTGGTGCAGGGCGATGCCTACATCATCGACTTCGAGGGTGAGCCTGCGCGCGACCTGGAAGAGCGGCGGGCGAAGTCCACGCCGTTGCGCGATGTTGCCGGCTTCCTGCGTTCGCTCGACTATGCCGCCGCGGTTGCCATCCGTGGCGAGGATGGCGTCGCCGCCCTGCATGACGAGCAGTTCGCTACCTTCGTCGAGACCTTCCGGGTGCGGGCGTCCGAAGTCTTCCTCGATGCCTATCTCGCGGTACTGGCCGCCGCGCCGGTCGCCTGGGTCGGACCGCAGGCTTTCGAACCCCTGCTGGACCTGTTCCTGGTCGACAAGGCGGCTTATGAGGTGCGTTACGAGGCGAGCAATCGTCCGGGTTGGTTGAGCGTGCCCTTGCAGGGTCTGCGTCGCCTGGCCGGTCGACGTCCCGGTGATGCGCCGTGAGCGGTCTGTCGCGCGATGAGTTGCTGGGCCGCATGGAGGTGAATCCGGACGCCTTGCGCGAACTGGTGGCCGGCCGCCACGGCGACCCCTTCGCCATGCTCGGCCCGCATATCGTCGGCGGTGTGCGCGTGGTACGCAGCTTCCAGCCCGGCGCCGACGGGGTGGACGCGATCGATGGCAACGGAAAAGTCCTGTCCCGGCTCGAACGCCTGGACGATGCCGGTTTCTTCGCCGGTGAAGTGCCCGGCGATGGTCGGTATCGCCTGCGTATCCATTGGCCGGCGGCGCGCCAGGAAACCGATGACGCGTACGCCTTCGCTCCGCAGTTGTCCGACTTCGACCTGCACCTGCTGGCCGAGGGCAGGCATCTTGAGTTGTTCCGTGTGCTCGGCGCGCACCCGGTCACGGTCGACGGGGTGCATGGCGTGCGCTTCGCGGTATGGGCGCCCAATGCGCGCCGGGTAAGCGTGGTCGGCGACTTCGATAGCTGGGATGGCCGCCGTCATCCGATGCGCCGGCGCCTGGAGGCTGGCGTGTGGGAGCTGTTCGTACCCGGCCTGCTGCCGGGCGCCCGGTACAAGTACGAAATCCTTGGCGCGGACGGTGTGCTGCGGCAAAAGGCCGACCCGGTCGCGCTTGCCGCCGAGTTGCCGCCGGCGACCGCGTCCCTGGTCGGCGACCCGGAAGCCTTTCGCTGGAGCGACGACGCGTGGCTGGCCACGCGCAAGGATCGTCATCATGCCGGTTCGGCGATATCGATCTACGAATTGCAGGCCGGTTCATGGCTGCGCGGTGGGAATGGCGACAGCCTGTCCTGGGACGCGCTCGGTGAACGGCTGATTCCTTATGTCGCCCGCATGGGCTTCTCGCACATCGAACTGCTGCCGATCGCCGAATACCCGTTCGGAGGCTCCTGGGGCTACCAGCCGCTCGGGCAGTTCGCGCCGACTGCGCGCTTCGGGCCACCGGATGCCTTTGCCCGCTTCGTCGACCGTTGCCACGAAGCGGGTGTCGGCGTGATCGTCGACTGGGTGCCCGCGCATTTCCCGACCGATGCGCACGGCCTGGCCCGGTTCGACGGCACGGCACTGTATGAACACGAGGACCCGCGTGAGGGCTTTCACCAGGACTGGAATACACTGATCTACAACCTGGGCCGCAACGAGGTCTCGGGCTTCATGATCGCCAGCGCGCTGGCCTGGCTGGAGCGCTTCCATGTCGATGGACTGCGCGTGGACGCGGTGGCCTCGATGCTTTATCGCGATTACAGCCGCAAGGCCGGCGAATGGATTCCCAACAAGTATGGCGGCCGCGAGAACCTCGAGTCGATCGCCTTCCTGCAGCGCTTCAATCAAGTCGTCTTCGAACGCCATCCCGACGTGATGACCATCGCCGAGGAGTCGACAGCATGGCCGGGGGTGACCCAGCCGGTGGAGCGGGGCGGCCTCGGCTTCAGCTTCAAGTGGAACATGGGCTGGATGCACGACACGCTGGAGTACATCGCCCGCGATCCGATCCATCGTCGCTGGCACCATCACGAAATGACCTTCGCGATGGTCTATGCGTACTCGGAAAAATTCGTCCTGCCGCTATCGCACGACGAGGTCGTCCACGGCAAGCGCTCGCTGCTCGGCCGCATGCCTGGCGACGAATGGCAGCGTTTCGCCAACCTGCGTGCGTACTATGCCTTCATGTGGGGCCACCCCGGCAAGAAGCTGCTGTTCATGGGCGGCGAAATCGCCCAGCCCACCGAGTGGAACCACGATGGGCAGATCCCCTGGGACCTGCTCGACGATCCGCGTCACCTCGGTGTGCAGAAGCTGGTGCGCGACCTGAACAAGGTCTACGCCGCCGAGCCGGCGCTGCATGCATGGGATGCGGATCCGCAAGGCTTTCGCTGGGTGGTCGGCGACGATACCGCCAACAGCGTATTTGCCTGGTTGCGTTCCGGCCCGGATGCACGCCCGGTCCTGGTCGTCGCCAACATGACGCCCTTGCCCCTGCACGATTACCGCGTCGGCGTGCCCGTCGCCGGGCACTGGCGCGAACTGCTCAATAGCGATGCCGCCGACTACGGCGGCTCCGGCCTCGGCAACGATGGTGGCGTGACCAGCGACGCGGTGGCTGCGCACGGTCATCCCGCGTCGCTGGTACTGACCTTGCCGCCGCTGGCCGCCCTGATTCTCGCGTTCGACTGAAAGGATCCAAGATGCCCGCCTTACCCGATCGCATGCAAGCCGGCTCGCCGTATCCGCTGGGTGCCCATTGCGATGGCATAGGCACGAATTTCGCGGTGTTCTCCGCGCATGCCGAGCTGATCGAAGTCTGTCTGTTCGATCCGTCCGGCAAACGCGAGATCGCGCGCTATGCCTTGCCCGAATGCACCGACCAGACCTGGCACGGTTACCTGCCGCGGGTGCGCGGCGGCCAGCTATACGGACTGCGCGCCTATGGTCCCTATGCGCCGGAGGAGGGGCATCGGTTCAATCCGCACAAGTTGCTTCTCGACCCTTATGCGCGGTTGCTGCATGGGCAGGTGCGCTGGTCCGACGCCTTGCACGGTTACCGGGTGAACTCGCCGAGGGCCGACCTCTCCTTTGACCGTCGCGACAGCGCGGCGGCGATGCCCAAGGCAGTGGTCGTCGACGAGGCGATGCACTGGAGCGGCGATCGCCGGCCCCGTACCCCGTGGTCGAAGACGATCGTCTACGAAGCACACGTGAAGGGTTTGACCCAATCGCTCAAGCGCATCCGCGCACACGAGCGTGGCACCTTCGCCGCGTTGGCCGACCCCTACGTGATCGACCACCTGGTCAAGCTCGGCATCACCGCGATCGAGCTGCTGCCGGTACATGCCTTCGTCCAGGATCGCCGCCTGGCCGAAATGAAGCTGCGCAACTACTGGGGCTACAACACGCTGGCCTTCTTCGCGCCGGAGCCGAACTACCTTACCGAGAACACCCTCAACGAAATTCGTGCCGCCGTACAGAACCTGCACGCGGCAGGCATCGAGGTGATCCTCGACGTGGTCTACAACCATACCTGCGAGGGCAGCGAGCTTGGTACCACGATGTCGTTCCGCGGTCTGGACAACAAGAGCTACTACCGCCTGCTGGCGGACAACCCGCGTTACTGCATCAACGACACCGGCACCGGCAATACGGTCAATACCGCCCATCCGCGGGTGATCCAGATGGTGATGGATTCGCTGCGCTACTGGGTCAATACCTTCCATATCGACGGCTTCCGCTTCGACCTCGGTGTGAGCCTCGGCCGCGAAGAGCATGGTTTCGATCCGAACTGCGGCCTGTTCGACGCGATGCGCCAGGATCCGACCCTGGCCGACGTGAAGCTGATTTCCGAACCCTGGGACCTCGGTCCCGGCGGCTACCAGATCGGCAATCATCCGCCGGGATTCGCCGAGTGGAACGGCAAGTTCCGCGACGACGTCCGCCGGTTCTGGAAGGGTGAGGCAGGCATGCGCGGCGGCTTGGCCGGGCGCCTGCTCGGTTCAGCGGAACTGTTCGACCACGAAACCCGCAAGCCCTGGTCGTCGGTCAACTTCATCACCGCGCACGACGGCTTCACCCTGATGGACCTGGTCAGCTACAACGACAAACACAACGAGGCCAACGGCGAGGAAAACCGCGACGGCGGCAATGACAACGAGAGCTACAACTACGGCGCTGAAGGGCCGACCGACGATCCGGCGATCAACGACATTCGTGACCGCTGCCGCCGGGCGATGCTCTCGACCCTGATGTTCTCGCACGGCACGCCGATGATGCTGGGCGGCGATGAGTTCGGGCGCACACAGCAGGGCAACAACAATGCGTACTGCCAGGACAATGAGATTTCCTGGTACGACTGGAAGCGGCTCACATCCGATGCCGGCAAACAGATGGCTGAGTTCGTGACGCGTACGATTCGGGTGCGCAAGCATCACGCCAGCCTGCACGCGGCCGACTTCATGCGCGGCGACGGGGAATTGCTGCCCGGGATTCCCCAGGTTTCCTGGTTCAACGAAAGCGGCAAGGCCATGGAGCAGGCGGACTGGGACTTCGCCGAGGGACGCCTGCTTGTCCTGCGCCGTGCCGCGCTGCAGGGTGATCGCCGCGTCGACGTGACCCTGATGCTCGTCAACGGCACCGATGGTGCGCATAGCTTCACCTTGCCCGAGCCGGAGCAGCCGTGGCGCTTGCGCCTGGATAGCGCGGTACCGGACAAGCAGGAGGTCCTGGTCCAGGGCAATACGCTCGAGGTGGCGGGCAAGAGTGTCGTCCTGCTTGCCGTGCTGGCCCGCCGCGAGGTCGCATGAGCGATCGTTTCGCGCATGCCATGCCTTATGGCGCCCAGGTGATGGGCGACGGGCGGACCCGTTTCCGGTTATGGGCGCCGGACGTCGACGAGGTCGCGATGGTCTGCGCCGAGGCCGCGCCGGAGCCGATGCGCGCACTGGACGACGGCTGGTTCGAGTGCATCTGCGCGGCACCGCCGGACACGCGCTATCGGTACCGCCTGGGTACGGGCCAGACCGTGCCCGACCCGGCGTCGCGGCAGCAACATGGCGGTGACGTGCACGGCGCGAGCATCGTGGTGGATCCACGTGCCTACGCCTGGCGCTTTCCCGAATGGCAGGGACGGCCGTGGCGCGATGTCGTGATCTATGAATTGCATGTCGGCCTGTTCGGCGGATTCGATGGCGTGGCGGCGGCCTTGCCACGACTGGCCGAACTCGGTGTCACCGCAATCGAACTGATGCCGGTCGCCCAGTTCCCCGGTGCGCGCAACTGGGGCTATGACGGTGTCCTGCCGTTCGCCCCGGCCGCGGCCTATGGCACGCCGGAGGAACTGAAGGCACTGGTCGACGAGGTCCACCGGCTGGGGATGATGGTGTTCCTCGACGTCGTCTACAACCATTTTGGTCCCGATGGGAATTTCCTCGGCGCATATGCATCGCGGTTCTTCAATGAGGCGACGCATACGCCATGGGGCGCGGCGATGGACGTGGCGGTGCCGCAGGTCGGTGACTTCTTCGTGCACAACGCGCTTTACTGGCTGGAGGAGTACCGCTTCGACGGCCTGCGCCTGGATGCCGTGCATGAACTGGGCAATCCGGGCTGGCTCAGTTCGCTGGCCGCGCGTATCCGTTCCCATACCGGCGATCGCCATGTGCACCTTATGCTGGAGAACGAGGCGAACCAGGCGCGGCTGCTCGGACCGCGACGCTACGAGGCGCAATGGAATGACGACTTCCACAATGCCGCCCATGTCGTGATGACCGGCGAGACGGAAGGCTATTACGGCGCTTTCACCGCCAACCCGCTCGAAAAACTGACGCGGGCGCTGGCCGAAGGATTCGTCTGGCAGGGCGAGCCGATGAATGGAGAACGCCGTGGCGAATCGACGCGTGGCCTGGCGCCCTCGTGTTTCGTCGACTTTCTACAGAACCATGACCAGGTCGGCAATCGTCCTTTCGGCGACCGGCTGACCACGATGGTGGCGGCGCCTGTGCTGGACGCGGCGTATGCCTTGCTGCTGCTCTCGCCGGCGATCCCGATGCTGTTCATGGGGGAGGAGTGGGCAAGCCGCACGCCCTTCCTGTACTTCAGCGACCATCAGGACGAGGCGCTGCGGGATGCCGTGCGCGAGGGCCGACGCCGGGAATTCGCGGCTTTCGGCGGTCACGTGCCGTGGGCCGATCCGAACGATCCGAAAACGTTCCTGCTTTCGATGCTGTCGCCCGCCGAAGCCGACCGACCCGAAGCCGTTGCCCGGCAGGCGCTGATCCGCCACCTGCTCGGCATTCGCCGCGAGTTCGTTGGGCCCTGGCTGGACGAGTGCCGTTTCGAAGGAGCGTGCGTGCTCGGCGAGAAGGCGCTGGCCGCGAGCTGGCTTCGCGATGCCGATACACGCCTGCGCATCTACTGCAACCTCGGCGCGACCGCCGTGCCTTTCGAAGTGTCGCGGATCATCGCGCCAACGTGGCTGTACGGCGACCCGGAGGCCTTCGTCGCCGGCCTGCTGCCGCCGTTCGCCACCCTTGCCTGTCTGGAGTCCATGTCGTGAATGCTTTCCCCGATGTCCTGCTGCTGCAGCTGGCCGAGCTTGCCGGCGTCGACGCGCACTGGCTCGATGCCGGTGCGCAGCCGCAGGACGTGCCCTTGCCGACCTTGCGCGCGGTGCTGACCGCGTTGGGCTTGCCGTGTGAGAACACCGACGATATCGAAGCGAGCATGGCGCGCCTCCATGAAGAGCGCGCGGGTCTGCGCCTGCCGAGGCTGCTGACGATCGATAGCGGCGACAGGTTGGCGGTGCCGGTCAGCCCACGCAACCGGCGCTTCCGCTTCGAGCCCGAGGACGAGGCGCCGGTCGATGCCATCTACGAAGGCGAGCTGGCGGCCGGCGACCGCATGCTCACGGTGCCGTCGTTGGCCGGGTATTACCGCCTGTTGCTCGGCGACGATACCGTCGTGGTCGCGGTGGCGCCATCGGCTGCCTTTGGCATGGGCGACCTGGCGCCACCGCGCAGGCCATGGGGTGTCGCCGTGCAGATAGCCAGCCTGCGGCGTCCGGGCGACGGCGGTTTCGGCGACTTCGGCGCGCTGGAGCAATGCGTGCGTGCGGCGGCCGCCAGGGGTGCCGATGCACTGGCGATCAGCCCCGTGCATGCGATGTTCTCGGCTGCGCCCGAGCGCTATGGTCCCTATGCGCCATCCAGTCGCTTGTTCCTCAACACCCTGTTCGTCGATCCAGTATCGATCAGCGGCGAGCAGACGCTTGGCTCGGTGATCGATACGCATAACCTGCGCCAGGAACTGTCCGGACTGGAATGGTCCGAACTGATCGACTGGCCGCGCGCGGCACGTGCGCGGATGATTCTCCAACGCTCATTGTTCGAATGGGCGTCGGTGAACATGACCGAGTCGCACGAGTTCAATGTCTTTCGCCGACGGCAGGGCGATGCGCTCGAGCGGCACGCGCGGTTCGAGGCTTTGCACGCGCACTTCCGTGTCAATGGCCGGCCAGGCGGCTGGCAGGGGTGGCCGGTCGCCTTCCACGATCCGGAAAGCGCGGAGGTCGCCGCCTTTGCCCGTGAGCATTCGCGCGATGTCGCCTTCTATGCCTTCCTGCAATGGATGGCTGCGCAAGGACTCGGCGCCGTGCAGAAGACCGCGCGCGAGGCGGGCATGTCGATCGGCCTGATCGCCGACCTGGCGGTCGGTTCGGACGCCGGCGGCAGCCAGGCCTGGAGCCACCAGGCGGAAATGCTTCGCGGCATCTCCGTCGGTGCGCCGCCGGACGCCTTGAATCGCCTGGGTCAGGACTGGGGGCTGACCACGTTCTCGCCGCGTGGACTCCTGCGCGAGGGCTATGCCGGGTTCATCGCGATGCTGCGCGTGGCCCTGGCCCATGCCGGCGGCGTGCGCATCGATCACGTGCTCGGCCTGAAGCGGTTGTGGATGGTGCCGTATGGGGCGGGCGCCACCGAAGGCGCTTATGTGCGCTATCCGATGGACGACCTGCTGCGCCTGGTGGCGCTGGAATCGCATCGTCATCGTGCCCTGGTCATCGGTGAGGACCTTGGCACGATCCCCGGCGATTTCCGCCGCCGGATCGGCGATGCCGGCGTGCTCGGCATCCGTGTGCTCTGGTTCGAGCGGGCGCTGGACCGGGGTTTCATCGCGCCCGAACTCTGGTCGGCCGAAGCCATCGCCACGACCAGCACGCACGATGTACCCACGGTCGCCGGTTGGTGGAGCGGCACCGATATCGACTGGCGCATGCGCACCGGCCTGAACGATCCGGCAGTGGATGAATACGCCGAGCGCGAACAGGATCGCGTTGCCCTGTGGCGCGCACTGTGCGCGTCCGGATCAGCGTCCAACGCGGAAGCGCTGCCGGCGAAGGACGATATGTCGCCGGTAACCATCGCCGCCGCGGCGCATGTCGCCCGTTCGCCGGCGCCACTGGCGATCATTCCCGCCGAGGACATGCTCGCCGTGGCCGAACAGCCGAACCTGCCGGGGCCGACCGATGCGGTACATCCGAACTGGCGCCGACGCTTGCCGGATTCGGCGGGAAAACTTTTCGACGGTGCCATCGCCAGCGCTGCCTGCGCCGCGATCGTCGCCGCGCGCGCACGTTCATGAGTATCCCGCGGTCACTCGCGCGGTTGCAGTTCCATGCCGGCTTCACACTCGACGACGCCTTGCCTGTCGTCGACTATCTGGCCGCGCTGGGTATCAGCCATCTCTATGCATCGCCGATCACGCAGGCACGACGTGGCTCGACCCACGGCTACGACGTGGTCGACTACCACCAGGTCAACCGGGAACTCGGCGGCGAGCCGGCCTTGCGCCGGCTGGTGGCCCGCCTGCGCGAGAAAGGCATGGGCCTGATCGTCGACATCGTGCCCAACCATATGGGCATCGGCGTCGAGAATGCCTGGTGGATGGATGTGCTGGCACGTGGGCGCGAAAGCCGCTACGCGGGTTACTTCGATATCGACTGGCAGAACGCCGATCCGCTGGTGCGGGGCAGGGTCCTGCTGCCCGTGCTGGGCGCACCGTATGCACAGGCGCTGGATGCGGGCGATATCTCACTGGTGAGCACTGAGGACGGCTTCGCACTGAAGGTCTACGGGCAACAGTTGCCCCTCTCGGCGCGAAGCGTGGCTGGCCTGTCGGCTGCCGATATCGCGGTGCATGAGGTTGGCGAGACCGGGGGCAGGGGGCGGCTGGATGCGTTGGTCGAGCAGCAGCATTACCGGCTCGCGTACTGGAAGCTGGCAAGCGACATGGTCAATTTCCGCCGCTTCTTCGATATCAACGAACTGGCCGGCATGCGCATCGAGCGCACCGCGGTCTTCGAGGACGTGCACGCGCTGGTTTTCCGCCTGTTCGCCGAGGGCTTGATCGACGGCGTGCGCTGCGACCATGTCGACGGCCTGGCCGATCCGCGGCGCTATTGCCGGCAGCTTCGCCATCGTTTCGACCGGCTGTTGCCGCAACGCCCGCCGGGTGCACCGACGGGCTCGGCGTATATCGTCGTGGAGAAGATCCTCGGCGAGGGCGAACCCTTGCGCCGCCAGTGGCGTGCCGACGGCACCACCGGTTACGACTTCATGGACCAGGTCTCCGGCGTGTTGCACGATCCGGCCGGCGAAGCGCCACTGGGAACGCTGTGGAAAGCGGTAACCGACGATCGCCGCGATTTCGCCGCCCAGGCGCGTGCCGCGCGGCGGCAGATCCTGGTCGACAGTTTCGAGGCGGAACTCGACCGCACGGCGCGCGCCCTGTTCGCCGCCGCGCGTGCCGATGAGGCGACCCGCGATGTATCGCTGCCTGCGTTGCGGCGGGTCATCGTCGAATTGCTGGTGCACTTTCCCGTCTACCGCACCTATGCGGGCGGCATCGGCCGCGATGCTTACGACGAAGCGGTATTCACGCGGGCGATCGCGGGTGCGCGCACCGCTGTGCGGCCCGAGGATGGCGAATGGCTGGACGCGATCGGTCGCTGGCTCGGCGGTGAAGCGCCGCGACAGCTGCCGCCCGGGCCGGTGCGTCGCGCCCGCGAGCGGGCGATGTCGGTGTTCCAGCAGGCGACCTCGCCGGTGGCCGCCAAGGCCGTCGAGGACACTGCTGGTTACCGTTACGGGCGCTTGTTGTCACGGAATGAAGTCGGCGCCGATCCGGGGCGTTTCGCCTGGTCGCCCGAAGCATTTCACCGCGCCAATGCGCAACGTGCGCGCGATTTCCCACACGCGCTGATCGCCACGGCGACGCACGACCACAAGCGCGGCGAGGACCTTCGCATGCGCCTGGCCGTGCTCTCGGAGATCGCCGGGGAATGGGCCGGCGTGGTCGAGCTCTGGCGCGACCGGCATGCAGCGCTGCGCGAGCGAGAGAATGGCATGGCGGCGCCGACACCCGCCGACGAACTGATGCTTTACCAGATGCTGGTCGGCGCGTGGCCGCCAGGCCTGGAAGCGACTGACGCGCGCGGCATGCGATCGTTTGCCGAACGCATCGCCGGCTGGCAGCGCAAGGCCTTGCGCGAAGCAAAGCGCTGGACCCGCTGGACCTCGCCCAATCCGGCGTACGAGGACGCCTGTGACGGTTTCCTGCGCGCCTTGCTCGGCGACCAGGCACTGGCGGCGCCGATCGCCTTGTTCGCCCGGCGCATCGAGGTGGCCGGTGTCGTCAACGCGATGGCACAGACCGTCCTGCGCCTGACCTCACCGGGTATTCCCGACCTGTACCAGGGCACGGAATACTGGGATTTCAGCCTGGTCGATCCCGACAACCGCCGGCCGGTCGACTTCGCGGCGCGCTTGCGCACGTTGGCCGATGGGCGCGACCAGGCGGAGCGGCTGGCGGCCTGGCGCGACGGTGGACTCAAACAGGCCACGATTGCCAGGTTGCTGGAACTGCGCGCACGCCGCCCGCGCCTGTTCGCGCGCGGTTCGTACACGCCACTGGTCGTCGAGGGTCCGATGGCCGGACATGTGCTCGCCTTCGAGCGGCGTCGCGGCAACGATGTCGTCGTGGTCATCGTGTCCCGGTTGATCGCAGCGTGGCTGCTGGACGGCGATCTGTTGGCGCTGGCCACCGTACCCTGGGCCGACACCCGG
Organism: Luteibacter sp.; assembly: GCA_036009745.1. Lineage (GTDB taxonomy): Bacteria > Pseudomonadota > Gammaproteobacteria > Xanthomonadales > Rhodanobacteraceae > Luteibacter. Next base: position 20,191 of record DASYLE010000172.1, read on the forward strand.
ATCAGGATCGTCGCGGGCCACTATGTCGATGTCGTCGGCAACGTGCCGTTCCGGGTGACGGGCGACGGATTGTCGGCCAAGGCCTGCCTGGAGACCCAGGGTGTCGCCGTGCTGGAAAGGCAGCCGGGGCGTAGTCGCTAACCCACACGCGTTCGCCACTGGTTACCAGCTGCTGTCCGGGGGGAAAGCGTAACCACAGCGTCGGCCTGGTGGCGTTTTTCAATCAAGGGGCAAGACGGCGATGGGGAGTCACGGCCTCAAGGGACTCGCGAACAGGGTTCGCTCCCACAAGGACGCGGCAACCTGCTCCTGTGGGAGCGAACCCTGTTCGCGAGTCCTTTGGGGCCGGACCTTTCATGCTGGCGAGCATAGATACACGGCGATCAGCCGGCTTGTGATCCAGGGCCCCGCCGGCCGCCCCGCGCAGCGCGCACGCGATCGGGGTGGCCTCTGTGGGTTACTTTTCCGGGCATTCCAGAAAGGCGCCACAGGTTTAGACCTCAGGCCCCGAGTGAGCGCACCAGTTCGATATACCGCCGCATCGCCTCGTCGGCCCCGGTGCCCTTGAGCTTGGCCCAGGCCTCGTACTTGGCCGTGCCGACGAAATCGAAGAACCCGGGCTGGACACCGGACACGTCGCCCTCGGCGCCCTGCTTGTACAGCGCATAGAGCTGGAGCAGGGTGTCGTTGCCTGGTCGTTCGCCCAGATGCAGGACATCCAGGGCAGCCTGTTCGAACTCGCGGCGGAGATCGGGCATGACGGTTGGCGACTCGCGGGAATGGGATCGGGCTTTTAGCATGCGCCTTGGGACGGACGCCAGCGCCGCCCTAAACCCGGTGGTCGCGATATCATGCGGCTCTTGATTCCCCCAGGATGTCCCATGGCCCAGCCGAGCACCGTCCCCGTTCTCACCATCGACGGTCCCTCCGGCTCCGGCAAGGGCACCATCAGCCGACTGGTAGCGGAGCGACTGGGCTGGCGGCTGCTGGATTCGGGTGCCCTCTACCGTGCGGTAGGCTACGTGGCCGGCATGGAGGGGCTCGACCTGTCCGATGCGGAAGCGATAACTCGTTGTGCGGAAAGCACAAAAATACGTTTCGTGACGCCTGCCGATGGCGCTGAGACCCGGGTCGTGGTCAACGGCCACGATGCGACGGACGAACTCCGGACCGAGACCGCCGGTGCCGCGGCCTCGGCGATCGCCGCGATTCCCTCGGTCAGGCAGGCCCTGGTCGAGCTCCAGCACGGGTTTCGCAAGGCTCCGGGCCTGGTCGCGGACGGCCGCGACATGGGTACGGTGATTTTCCCGGATGCCGCTTATAAGGTGTTCCTGACCGCCAGCGCCGCCGAACGGGCAAAAAGACGCTATAAGCAGTTGAAGGATAAGGGCCTCAGCGTTACACTTGCAGGCCTGCTACGGGAGATCGAGGCGCGTGACGAACGCGATGCCTCGCGTGCTGTCGCTCCGCTTAGGCCCGCCAAGGGCGCCGTGCTGGTAGACAGCACCGGCATGCCGATCGATGACGTCGTTGCAAAAGTATTCGCCGTGGTGCGGCCCTGACGGGCACATCCGGCAACAACGCCCATGCCGCGGCATGGGAATGGCCAACGGTGCCTGGGGGAACTTGTTTCCTTGGACGCCCACAACCGGTGGGTCGTAGAGCTTCGCACGCATTAAATACCGCTGGCGTGTGCGGGAGGCGACCTTTTTCAACCCTGGAATCAACATGACTGAAAGTTTTGCCGAACTGTTTGAACAGAGCCAACAGGCCATTTCCAAGCTGAAGCCTGGCTCCATCGTCACCGGTATCGTTGTGGAAATCCGCAACGACGTGGTGGTGATCAACGCCGGCCTGAAGAGCGAAGGCATCGTCCCGATCGAGCAGTTCAAGGACGAGCAGGGCGTGCTGGAAGTGGAAGTGGGTGACGAGGTCAAGGTTGCCCTCGATGCCCTGGAAGACGGCTTCGGCGAGACCAAGCTCTCGCGCGAGAAGGCCAAGCGTTCGATGGTGTGGGATGACCTCGAGCAGGCCTTCGACAAGGAAGAGACCATCACCGGCAAGATCTCCGGCAAGGTCAAGGGCGGCTTCACCGTCGACATCAAGGACGTCCGTGCATTCCTGCCGGGCTCACTGGTCGACGTCCGTCCGGTGCGCGATCCGGTTTACCTCGAGGGCAAGGACCTCGAGTTCAAGATCATCAAGCTCGATCGCAAGCGCAACAACGTGGTCGTCAGCCGTCGCGCCGTCGTCGAGACCGAGTTCTCGGAAGAGCGCGAGAAGCTGCTCGAGCGCCTGACCGAGGGTGCCGTCGTCAAGGGTGTGGTCAAGAACCTCACCGATTACGGCGCATTCGTGGACCTGGGCGGTATCGACGGCCTGCTGCACATCACCGACATGGCGTGGAAGCGCGTCCGTCACCCGTCCGAAGTCGTCAACGTCGGCGACGAGCTGGACGTGCGCGTGCTGAAGTACGACCGCGAGCGCAACCGCGTTTCGCTCGGCCTGAAGCAGCTCGGCGACGACCCGTGGGTCGCCATCGCCCGCCGTTACCCGGTCGGCAGCCGCCTGTTCGGCAAGGTCTCCAACGTCACCGATTACGGCTGCTTCGTCGAGATCGAGCCGGGCGTCGAAGGCCTGGTGCATGTGTCGGAAATGGACTGGACCAACAAGAACGTCAACCCGGCCAAGGTGGTTCAGGTCGGTGACGAGACCGAGGTCATGGTCCTGGACGTGGACGAGGAGCGTCGCCGCATCTCGCTGGGTATCAAGCAGACCCGCTCGAACCCGTGGGAAGCCTTCGCAGCGATGCACAAGAAGGGCGACAAGGTGTCCGGTCAGATCAAGTCGATCACCGACTTCGGCATCTTCATCGGCCTGGACGGCGGCATCGACGGCCTGGTTCACCTGTCCGACATCTCCTGGCAGGTTTCGGGCGAAGACCTCGTCCGCAACTTCAAGAAGGGTGACGAAGTCGAGGCAGTGGTGCTGGCGGTCGATCCGGAGCGCGAGCGCATCTCCCTCGGCATCAAGCAGATGGAGCAGGACCCGTTCGGCCAGTTCATGGCAACCAACCCGCGCGGCACCATCCTTAACGGTACCGTCAAGGAAGTGGACGCCAAGGGTGCGGTGATCGACCTGGGCGAGGGTGTCGAGGGTTACCTCCGCGCCAACGATATCGCCAAGGAGCGCATCGAAGACGCGACCCTGCACCTGAAGGTGGGCGATGCGGTCGAAGCGAAGTTCACCGGCATGGACCGCAAGGGCCGTCAGCTCCAGCTGTCGATCCGCGCCAAGGACGAAGAAGAACTGCAGGACGTCATGGCTGACTACCAGTCCGCTAGCGGCGGTACGACCAAGCTCGGCGCGCTCCTCAAAGAGCAGCTGAACAAGGCCGACTGAGTGTGATCCGGCGTGGGGCGGCATCGCCGCCCCACGTTTATCGTGTGCAAGGTAGTCAGGGGACCCATGACCAAATCCGAACTGATCGAGGCGTTGGCGCGACGCCAGACCCATCTTGCGTTCGGCGATGTCGAACTGGCGGTCAAGAGTGTGCTCGAACAGATGAGCCACGCGCTGTCCACCGGCGAGCGCATCGAGATCCGCGGCTTCGGCAGCTTCGCGCTGCATTTCCGTCCACCCAGGATGGGCCGCAACCCGAAGACCGGCGACGCCGTCGCGCTGCCCGGCAAGCATGTGCCACATTTCAAACCCGGCAAGGAATTGCGCGAACGCGTAAACCTCCCCGCCGCCGAAGGCTGACCCCTTCGTTGGAGCGCATTGTTGGAGCGCACCCTGTGCGCGAGTCCTTTCGCGGATACGCCCAAGGTCACCAGCTCTTCGCCTGAAGCCCCGAAGCAGCCATCCAAAAGCCGGCCCGTCCGGCGCCGTGCTTGGGCAACCATTCACGCCTTTCATCGCCAATACGGTAAAGTCGCCCGATGCGACTTATCGTCCTTCTTATCCTCCTGTTCTGCATCGCCGCCGGTATCGTCTTCGGCGCGCTGAATGCCGACCTCGTTCGCTACGACCTCGGTTTCGTCTCCGTGTCCCTGCCCAAGGGCGCCGCCTTGCTGGCGGTGTTGCTGTTCGGCTGGATACTGGGCGGGCTGACCGCGTGGCTGGGCACCGCCGCGAAGCATCGTCGCCATCGGCGGATCGCCGCCCGCGCCGCCGCGCGCAGCACGGGTGCGGTCGACGCATGAATGCGATGTACCTGCTGGCCCTGGTGCCGCCCGCCGCGTTCGCGTGTGGCTGGTGGGTTGCCCGGCGTGGCCACGCCAAGCGTTCCGGCGAGAAGGTCAACGAGCTCTCGTCCGATTACTTCCGCGGCCTGAACTACCTGTTGAACGAAGAGCAGGACAAGGCACTGGAAGTCTTCCTGCGCCTGGCCGAGTACAACCGCGACACGGTCGAGACCCATCTCGCGCTCGGTAACCTGTTTCGCAAGCGCGGCGAGGTCGATCGCGCGATCCGCCTGCACCAGCACCTGGTGTCGCGGCCGGGCCTCAGCGATGAAATGAAGACCGTCGCCCTGCTTGAGCTCGGCGAGGACTATATGCGTGCCGGCCTGCTCGATCGCGCCGAGACCCTGTTCTCGGACCTGGTCGCGATGGATGCGCTGGCGCCCTCGGCGCTTCGCCATCTGATCGCGATCTACCAGCACGAGCGCGAGTGGCACAAGGCGATCGAACACGCACGTCGCCTGGAAGGCATGAACGGCGAGGACGAGTCGGCGATGATCGCGCAGTTCTACTGCGAGCTTGCCGAGCAGTCGCGCCAGCACGGCGCGCGCACCGAAGCTCGCGAATACCTGCGCGAAGCCTTCGTCTGCCAGGCCGACTGCGTGCGCGCGCATATGCTGATGGGTCGGCTCTATGCCGAGGAAGGCGATATGGAGCAGGCGGTCGAGGCCTACGAGCAGGCCATCGCCGCCGATATCGCCTTCGTCCCGGAGATCCTTCCGCCGCTGCTCAATTGCTATGCGCGCTCGCAGCAGATGGAGCGGGCCGAGCATTTCCTGCTCGACATCATGGCGCGCTACCACGGGATCTCGCCGGTGCTCGCGCTGACCCGCCTGTACCAGGGGCGCGACGGTGAGCGTACCGCGATCGATTTCCTGACCGGCCAGTTGCGCAAGCGCCCATCGGTACGCGGCCTGATGGCGCTGATCGACGCGACCATGGACAAGGTCTCCGGCGAAGCGCGCGAGAATTACCTGATCCTGCGCGACCTGACCCGCAAGCTGCTCGAGGGCCAGGCCATGTATCGCTGCAGCCGTTGCGGCTTCGGTGCCAAGGCGCACCACTGGCAATGCCCGAGTTGCAAGAGCTGGGGCACGGTGCGGCCCATCCACGGCGTCGCCAACGAATGAGGTCGCCATGACGGGCGGGTTCTCCGTGTCGACGATCATCGTTCTCTGCTGTCTGGCTGCGTTTGTCGTGGCCTTCGGCATCGTGCGTTCGACGATCGCCTATGCACACCGTCGGGGCATGCTCGACGAGCCTGGCAGGCGCCGCTCGCATACCATCCCGACGCCGCGCGGCGGCGGACTCGGCATCGTCGCCGGCGCCCTGGTCGGCATGACCGCGGCGTTGCTGTCGTTGCCGGCGGCACCGGCCACGGCCGTGGTCGTGGCGCTGTTCGTGGGTACCGTCGCGGTGGCCGGGATCGGCTGGTGGGACGACCACGGTTCGCTGCCGGTATTGCCCCGGCTGCTCGTGCAATTGGGCTCGACGGCCTTGCTGGCGACCGCCCTGGCGATGGCCGGCCTGCACTGGCTCTGGTGGTTGCCGCTGGTCGTGGCCGGGGCATGGTCGATCAACCTGCATAATTTCATGGACGGTATCGATGGCCTGCTCGCCCAGCAGGCGATCTTTGTCGGCGTCGGGCTGGCCATCCTTGCTTCGGCGTCGGGGCAGGTCGCCCTGGCCGGCGCAGCCTGGGCACTGGCCGCGGCGACCTTGGGTTTCTGGTGGTTCAATCGCTCGCCGGCGCGCATCTTCATGGGCGACGTCGGCAGCGGCACGCTTGGCCTGGTGGTTTTCGCGTTGACCGCGATGCTCTGGCAGGCGGACGCAGCGCTGCTCTGGCCCGCGCTCATGTTCAGCTCGGGTTTTGCCGTCGACGCCACTTTGACATTATTGCTGCGCATGCTGCGCGGACGCCGCTGGTACACTCCGCACCGCGAACATCTCTATCAGTGGCTGGTGAGGCGCGGCGCGACGCATACCCGGGTGGCGTCAGGCTACCTGGCCTGGAATCTGCTGGTGACCGCACCGCTGGCATGGATGGCCTTCCATGACCCGGCATGGGCTCCCTGGCTGTGCGTGGCGCTGTATGTGGTGGCGGCGGCATCGTGGTGGGGCGGCAAGCGCCATTGCTTGCGTCGAAGGGCTCGTCATGTTCCTGCGTAAACTGATCGGCATCATTCATCCGCGGATCGCGGTCGTATCGCACGACCTGGCGATGGCGGCGCTTGCCTGGTGGATCGCCAAGTCATTGCGCTATGCGCTGATGCCCGATCTCGCGCCGATCACCTACCTGCCGCTGGAGTTTCCGATCGTCCTGCTGGTGCAGGGCGCGGTCTTCAACTGGACGGGCCTGTACAAAGGCGTCTGGCGCTTCGCCAGCTTGCCGGACCTGTGGAACATCCTGCGCGCGACGGTGATCGGTGCCATCGCGGTCGGTCTGGCCATGGTCTTCTACCAGCGCCTGGACGGCGTGCCGCGTTCGGTGCTGCTGGTCTATCCGGTGGTGCTGGCCATCCTGCTCGGCCTGCCGCGGCTGGGCTACCGGTTCTGGAAGGACAGCCGGGTCGACCTGTTCCAGTCGGTGCCGAGCAAGCGGGTACTGATCGTCGGCGCCGATCGCGCCGGCGAAGCGCTGTCGCGCGACCTGCGTCGCGACAGCCGGTATAGCGTGATCGGCTTCATCGACGATAATCCGACCTTGCGCGGCGCGCGTATCAACGGTCTTCCCGTGCTCGGCACGGTCGAGCAGTTGCCCGAACTCGCGCGCGAGATCGCCGTGCAGATGCTGCTGATCGCCATGCCGGGGGCGACGACCTCGCAGATGCGGCGGGTGGTCTCGCAATGCGAGAGCACGGGGCTGCCATTCCGTACCGTCCCTCGCCTTGAGGACGTCCTCGCCGGTCGTGCCCAGTTCAACGAGATCAAGGAGGTCGCCATCGAGGACCTGCTCGGTCGCGACGCGGTGGAACTGGACTGGACGGCCATCCGCAGCAGCCTGACCGGCCGTCGCGTGCTGGTGACCGGCGGCGGCGGCTCGATCGGTTCGGAGTTGTGCCGGCAGGTCGCACGCCTCGGCGCGCACTCGCTGACCGTGGTCGAGTTGTCCGAGTACAACCTCTACCGGATCGGCCAGGAACTGACCGCGGCGTATCCGGAGCTGGTCTTCCAGGGCGTGCTCGCCGATGCGCGCGACGCCGTCGCGATCGAGCGCCTGTTCGCCGAGACCCGGCCCGAGATCGTTTTCCATGCGGCGGCCTACAAGCATGTGCCGCTGTTGCAAGGCCAGTTGCGCGAAGCCTTCCGCAACAATGTGCTGGGCACGCGTGTGGTGGCGGACACCTCGGCGCGGCACGGGGTCGGTACCTTCGTGTTGATCTCGACCGACAAGGCGGTCAACCCGACCAGCGTGATGGGCGCCTGCAAGCGCATGGCCGAGATCTGGTGCCAGAACCTGAATGCGCATACCGATACGCGCTTCATCACCGTGCGCTTCGGCAACGTGCTCGATTCGGCCGGTTCCGTGGTGCCGCTGTTCCGCCGGCAGATCCGCCAGGGCGGTCCGGTGACGATCACCCATCCGGAAATCTCGCGCTACTTCATGACGATTCCCGAAGCTTGCCAGCTGATCCTGCAGGCGGCGAGCCTGGGCAAGGGCGGCGAGATCTTCGCGCTCGACATGGGCGACCCGGTGAAAATCCGCGATCTTGCCGAGCAGATGATCCGGCTCGCCGGCAAGCGTCCCGGTGGCGATATCGCGATCGTCTACACCGGCCTGCGCTCTGGCGAGAAGCTCTTCGAGGAGCTGTTCCATCCCCTGGAGAACTACGCCAGCACCGCGCATACGAAAATCTTTGAAGCACAGCACCGTCAGGTGTCATGGGACATGTTACAGGTACAGCTGGCGCGCGCCGAAGAGGCCGCCGCCAGTTTCGACGACGATGCATTGCGACGCTGCGTGTCCCAGCTCTTGCCATCGTTCCGCTGGAGCGAGGCCACGCAGGTCGACAACGTTGTGCCGTTACGGCGCACTGACGAAGGAGACAAGGCATGAGTAAACCGCTGCGCAAGGTAGTATTTCCCGTGGCCGGTCTCGGTACGCGCTTTCTTCCGGCGACCAAGGTCGTGGCCAAGGAAATGCTGCCGGTGCTGGATCGCCCGTTGATCCAGTACGCGGTGGATGAAGCGGTGGACGCGGGAGCGGACACCCTGATCTTCGTGACCAACCGCTACAAGCACGCCATTGCCGATTACTTCGACAAGGCTTACGAGCTCGAAGCGAAGCTTGCCGAGAAGGGCAAGGACGAACTGCTGCAGCTGATCCAGACGGTGCTGCCGAAGCATGTGCGCTGCGTGTTCGTGACCCAGCCTGAAGCCTTCGGCCTCGGCCATGCGGTGCTGTGCGCCAAGCCGGTCGTGGGCGACGAACCGTTCGGCGTGGTCCTTCCCGACGACCTGATCTGGAACAAGGGTCCGGGCGCGTTGCGCCAGATGGCCGAACTCGCCGAGAAGGAAAACGCCGGCGTGATCGCCGTCGAGGAAGTGCCGCATAGCGATACCGACAAGTACGGCATCGTCGACGCCACGCCGATCTCCGATCGCGCGGCGAGGATCAGCCATATGGTCGAGAAGCCCAAGCCCGCCGACGCACCGTCGAACCTCGCGGTCGTCGGTCGTTACGTGCTTCCCGGCAGCATCTTCCGTTACCTGGAGGAGACCCGGCCGGGTGCCGGTGGCGAAATCCAGCTGACCGACGCGATCGAGAATCTGCTCAAGGACCAGGGCAAGGTGCTGGCCTACCGGTTCGAGGGCGAGCGCTTCGACTGCGGCAACAAGCTCGGCCTGGTCCGCGCGACCATGCACATGGCCATGCAGGATCCCAAGCTCGCCGCCGCCGTCCGCGAGTTCGCCGCCCAGTACGCCTGATAGGAGCGCTCCCTTCGGAGCGCTTGTTGGAGCGAACAGGGTTCGCTCCAACATTAAGGGGGGCGCGTCGCTCAACGGCCGCCGGGCCTGTGTCAGAATCCTGCCCTCGCCATGCCATGAAGCCCCGGCACTATCGGGTCCGTGGTAGACGTGTCGACCTGAGCCTGCTGGGGTAGCGGCCGGGTCCTTCGATGGGATGTCGATCAGGGGTTTGTATGGATCTGTTGCGCTTTCTGCTGGGTTTGCCGGCGCGCTTGCTGCGCGGGCTTTTCGGTTTGTTGGCCCTGCTGCTGAGGCCCGTCTTCGGCAACGTTTCCTGGTCCGCCCCCGCCTGGGCACCCGCGACCGGCTCGGCGATAAAACGCCGCCCGCTGCATTTCGCCGGCGGTCTGGCCGGCATCGTCATCCTCGCCGCCGCCGGATGGTTCGGCTGGCACTGGTACGAATCGCGGCCGAAGCCGGTCGAGCCGGACCGGGTCACCTTCCAGGCGCCCGCACCGGCGGTGACGAACTACGAAACCACTCCGATCGCCGTGTATCCGCTGATCGTGCGTTTCTCCCGTTCCGCCGCGACCATCGCCGCGGCGGGCAAGCCGGTTTCCGACGGCATCGTCATGCAGCCGAAGCTTGCCGGCCAGTGGAGCTGGGACGACGATCGCACCCTGCGTTTCGTCCCGGCGGAGGATTGGCCGGTCGGTCAGCACTATGAGGTCCGTTTCGACAAGACGAAGGTCTTCGCCCCCCATGTGTTGATGGAGGACGATCACTTCGATTTCGACACCGCGTCATTCACCGCCACCGTGGTCAAGGGTGAGTTCTACCAGGACCCGCAGGATCCCTTGGCGAAGAAGACCATCGTCCAGGTGCACTTCAACTACCCGGTGGATCCGGCGCAGTTCGAAAAGCGCATTGCCCTGACGATGGCCGATGCCAGGGGCAAGGCCGGCGACCGGATCAAGTTCACGGTCACCTACGACGAACGCAAGCTCAATGCCTTCGTGCATTCGGAACCGCTGAAGCTGCCCCGCGATAACGGCGCGGTGCGCCTCGACGTGGACCATGGCATTGCCAGTGTCCGCGGTGGCGACGGCAGCAAGGACAAGCTGTCGAGTGTCGTCCAGGTCCCTGGCCTTTACAGCCTCAAGGTCAACGACGTCCAGGCGACCCTGGTCGACAATGCGCGCTACGAGCCGGAACAGGTGCTTACCGTCGACCTCGGCGGCGCCGTGCAGGGGAGCGATCTAGCCGCGGTGACCCGGGCCTGGGTGCTGCCGAAGGACAAACCCGGACAGCCGGCCGATAGCGGCGATGGCGAGCCCCAGGCTTATCCCTGGTCGGTCCGCGAAGTGGGCGACGACCTGTTGCGCACGGCGACGCCACTGAAGCTGGACCTGGTGCCCACCGAGAACGACAACGCCGAACTGCAGAGCTTCCGTTTCAATGCGGAACCGGGTCAGCGCATTTATGTGCGTATCGCCAAGGGGCTGAAGTCCTTCGGCGGTTATGTCCTGGGCGGTGCCGATGCGCGCGTGCTCCAGGTGCCGGCGTATCCGCAACTGCTCCGTTTCATGTCCGACGGCGCCTTGCTGTCGATGTCCGGTGGCAAGCGTATCTCCGTGGTGTCGCGCAACGTGCCTGGCATGAAGCTGGTTGTCGGGCGTGTACTGCCGGACCAGTTGCAGCATCTGGTGAGCCTCAACCAGGGTACGTATGCAAGGCCCTCGTTGTACGGGCTGACCGACGATCATATCGTCGAGCGCTTCGAGAAGAAGGTTGCCTTCCCGCCGGCCGATCCCGGCAAGGCGCATTACGAGGGCGTGGACCTTGGCCAGTACCTGGCGGCCGGTAAACGCGGCGTTTTCCTGTTGAAGCTGTCCCAGTACGACCCGGTAAAGGAGAAGCGCCGGGAGGCTGCGCGCGCCAAGGCGGCCAAGGCCGCGGCCGCGGAACAGGCCGGTGGCGATGCCGACAAGGCCGTTGCCAGCGACGACGACAGCGACGACACAGCCGACACCACGAACACCGATGCCGACAGCGAGGTCGGCACCGACGAAGACCCCAGCAACGACGAACGCCTGGTCGTGGTCACCGACCTTGGCGTACTGGCCAAGCAGTCGCTGGATGGTAGCCAGGATGTCTTCGTGCAGTCCATCCATGATGGCTCGCCGGTGGCTGGCGCCACCGTTTCGGTGGTCGCGCAGAACGGCCAGACCCTTCTGAGCGAATCGACCTCGGCCGAAGGCCAGGTGCATTTCCCGACGCTGAAGGGTTTCGAGCGCGAGAAGAAGCCGGCGATGTATGTCGTGCGTAAAGGCGAGGACCTGTCCTTCCTGCCGATCGGCGGTGCCGACCGGCAGCTGGACTACTCGCGTTTCGATATCGGCGGCGAGCCGAACGCGCGCAGCCAGGGGCAGCTCAGCGCTTACCTGTTCTCGGACCGCGGCATTTACCGGCCCGGCGACCTGTTCCATATCGGCATGGTCGTACGCGCTGCCAGCTGGACACGCAGCGTGACCGGCATACCCCTGGTGGCCGAGATCGTGGATCCCCGCGGCGTCGGCGTGAAGCAGCAGATGCTGTCGATGGACGACAGCGGTTTCGGCGAACTGTCCTATACCCCGGCGGAAACCGCGCCGACCGGTACCTGGACGGTGAACCTGTATATCGCCCGCGATGGCAAGCCTGGCACCCAGGTTGGCAGCACCACGGTGCAGGTGAAGGAATTCCAGCCCGACCGCATGAAAGTTGCCGCCAGGCTCTCCCAGCAGGTCGGCGAAGGCTGGGTCAAACCCGACCAGCTCAAGGCGGTGGTCGATGTCGAGAACCTGTTCGGCACGCCGGCGGCGGATCGTCGCGTGGAAGGTTCGCTGACCCTGCGCCCCGCGTACCCGGCATTCGCGAGCTACCACGACTATCACTTCTACGACATCCGTCGTGCGAAGGAAGGCTACGAGGAAGCGCTTGCCGACGCGAAGAGCGACGACAAGGGCCACGCCGAGTTTGCCCTCGATCTTTCCAAGTACGGCGATTCGACCTACCAGCTTTACTTCCTGGCCAAGGCCTATGAAGCCGAAGGTGGCCGCAGCGTCGCCGCGGCGACGCAGACGATGGTTTCAGCCAACGACTGGCTCGTCGGCTACAAGGCGGTCGACGACCTCGACTACGTCAAACGTGACGATGCACGCAGCGTCAACCTGATCGCGATCGACCCGACCGCGAAGAAGATCGCGCTGGACGGGCTGAAGCTCGTCATCATCGAGCGCAAGTATGTTTCGGTGCTGACCAAGCAGGACTCGGGTGTCTACAAATACGAGTCGAAGTCCAAGGAAACGGTCGTCCATGAGGAGCCGCTGGCGATTCCCGCCACCGGCAAGGACGTGACCCTGCCCACCGACAAGCCGGGTAATTTCGCCCTGGTCGTGAAGAACAGCCTCGGCAAGGAAGTGAACCGGGTCGAGTACGCGGTCGCCGGTGCCGGCAATGTGTCGCGCTCGCTGGAGCGCAACGCGGAGCTGCAACTGGCGCTGTCGAAGAAGGACTATGCGCCCGGCGAACCGGTCGAGATCGCGATCCGGGCGCCCTATGCCGGCAGTGGCCTGATTACCATCGAGCGCGACAAGGTCTATGCGCACGCATGGTTCCATGCAACCGACACCAGTTCGGTGCAGCACATCACCGTGCCTGCGGACTTCGAGGGCAACGGTTACGTCAACGTGCAGTACATCCGCGATCCGTCCTCCGACGAGATATTCATGAGCCCGCTGAGCTATGGCGTGGTGCCGTTCTCGGTGAACCGCGACGCGCGACGCAACGCGATCGCCGTCGAGGCGCCGACCCTGGTCAAGCCGGGCGATACGGTGACCTTCAAGCTGACCTCGCCGGCGCCGACCAGGGCGGTGGTGTTCGCGGTGGACGAGGGTATCCTCCAGGTCGCCCGCTACAAGCTTGGCGATCCGCTGGATTTCTTCTTCCGCAAACGCATGCTCGAGGTCGGCACCTCGCAGATCCTCGACCTGATCCTGCCGGATTTCGAGAAGCTGATGGCTTTGTCCGCGGCGCCCGGTGGCGATGCCGATGGTGGCATCGGCCGCCAGCTGAACCCGTTCAAGCGCAAGCGTGACAAGCCGGTGGCGTACTGGTCCGGCATCGTCGATGTCGACGGCAGCCATGAGCTGAGCTGGAAGGTGCCGGACTATTTCAACGGCAAGCTGCGCGTGATGGCGATCAGCGTGTCGCCGGACAAGATCGGCAGTTTTGAAACCGCGACAACGGTGCGCGGCGACTTCGTACTGTCGCCGAACGTGCCGACCACGGTGGCGCCGGGCGACGAGATCGAAGTCAGCGTCGGCGTGGCCAACAACCTCACCGGGCTCGGCGGCAAGGAGGTACCGGTCGCGGTGCAACTGCAGACCGGTCCCGAGCTTCAGGTGGTCGGCGAGGCGAAGCAGAGCCTGAATCTGGGCGAGATGCGCGAAGGCGTATCGATGTTCCGCGTGCGCGCCACCGACAAGCTCGGTTCGGGCAACCTGACCTTCGTCGCCAGCTACGGCGGCAAGTCGGCGAAGCAGAGCATCGACCTGTCGGTGCGGCCAGCCTCGGCCTTCCGCACCCAGTTCGACGCCGGTAGGGTGGATGCGCATGGCAAGGCCGACGTGCCGGGTCTGCGCAAGTTGTACGACGCCTACGCCAAGCGTGACGCGGCGATCTCGAGCCTGCCGATCGTGCTGGCCCAGGGACTGAGCGCCTACCTGGTGGACTTCCCGCACTACTGCACCGAACAGGTGGTCAGCAGCGCGATGCCGTCGCTGATCTTCGGCAAGCGGCCGGAGTTCGGCAAGGTCATCCGCCCGGCCATGTCCCCGGCCTCGACGCCGGTGGCCGATCCGGTCGCCAGCCTGCTCGATACCTTGCACAGCCGGCAGAACGGGCAGGGCGGTTTCGGCCTGTGGACCTCGACGCCGGAGGCGAACCCGTTCGTCTCCGCCTATGCCATGCACTACATGCTGGAAGCGCGCGAACGTGGCGTCGCCATCCCGCAGGACATGCTGGATGCCGGCAATGCCTACCTGCGCCAGTTGGCCGGTGAAGATGGCGAGGATTCGCTCGACGTGCTTCGCCAGCGCGCCTACGCGGTCTATCTGTTGACCCGCCAGGGCACGGTTACCACCAACTATCTCGCCGCCGTGCAGGGTCGCCTGGAACAGGCGTACCCGAAGCAGTGGAAGGACGACCTTGCCGCCGCATGGCTGGCGGCCTCGTACAAGCTGCTGCACCAGGACAAGGAAGCGAACCAGCTGATCGCCGGTCCGCAGCGCCTGCTGGTACGCAAGCCGAAGGATGCACCGTATGTCTACGGGTATTACTACGACTCGTTGATCCGCGACGCCAGCGTGCTCTACCTGCTGGCGAAGCATTTCCCGGATCATGCGACCGCGTTGCCGCCGGAAGCCCTCGAGAACATCGTCGCGCCGATCGCCAGGGGCAACTACAACACCCTGTCCTCGGCGATGACCGTGCTCGCGCTCGATGCCTACGCCACCCAGACCGGTGCCGATGTCACGGCGCTCGGTATCGGCGAAGTCGGTGCCAACGGCGCGGTGAAGCCGATCCAGTCCGCGGTCGGTGTGATCCAGCGTGGTAGCTGGAGCACCGACGCGGCGCGACTGCGCTTTACCAACGACAGCGATCATGCCGCGTGGTATTCGGTGACCCAGGGCGGCTACGACCGCACCGCGCCGACCACGGCGATCGCGCAGGGCATGGAGATCGTCCGCGAGTACACCGATGCGTCCGGCAAGTCGCTGGACAAGGTCGCGATCGGCCAGGAAATCGACGTCCACGTGCGGATCCGGGCAACCGGCGATGCGGCGGTCGGCGATGTGGCCATCGTCGATCTGCTGCCCGGCGGCTTCGAGCCGGTGATCGTGCCGCCGCCGGCGATGGATACCAGCGGTGTCGCGCCAGCGGCGAGTGAGGATGCGAACGCCAGCGACGACCAGGCCAGCGACAGCGATAGTGCGAACGACAGCGACGATACGAAGACGCCACCGTGGCGTTCGCCGATCGGCCTGGACACCTCGACCTGGTCGCCCGACTATGCCGATGTCCGCGAAGACCGCGTGGTGATCTACGGTACGGCCACGCCGGACGTGCGAGAGTTCGTTTACCGGATCAAGGCGACCAATGCCGGGACCTTCGTGGTGCCGCCGGCATACGGTGAGTCGTTGTATGACCGCAACGTGCAGGCGCGTTCGGTCGGCGGCAAGACCATGACGGTGGAGCGCAAGCCGTAATGCGGTCGCAAAAGCAAGACTCGCGCACAGGGTCGCCGCGACCTTGTGGGAGCGCACCCTGTGCGCGAGTCCTTTGAGGCCGGACGCCCACGATCGCCATGCCCTGTTCCAGAATCCGCCGCTACCTCCCCAAGTGGCACAACCTCCTGGTCGCGGCGATCCTCATCGCCGCGATGCTCGCCGGATTCCGCCTCTATCCCCACCAGCCGCTGCGCGACTGGCTGCCCTCGTCAACAGCCGTCCACGACGCCAACGGCCGCCTGCTGCGCCTGACCCTGGCCAGCGACGACCGCTACCGGCTCTGGGTGCCGTTGAAGGACATCTCGCCGCAACTGGTCGATGGCGTACTCCTGCACGAGGACCGCTGGTACCGCTGGCATCCCGGCGTCAACGCCTACGGCCTGCTGCGCGGTGCGTGGGTCACCTATATCTCGCGCGGCAACCGCCAGGGTGGTTCGACCGTCACCATGCAGCTGGCACGGCTGTTATGGAAACTCGATACGCGCACGCCGCGTGGCAAGGCCGTGCAGGCGCTGCGCGCGCTGCAACTGGAGCTGTATTACTCGAAGGACGCGATCCTCGAGGCGTATCTGAACTACGCGCCGTATGGCCGCAATGTCGAAGGTGTCGGCGCGGCGAGTCTTGCGTACTTCGACAAGCCTCCCGCGGCCCTCAGCCTGCCCGAGGCACTCACGCTCGCGGTGATTCCGCAGGACCCCACGCGTCGCCTGCAGGCCAGCGATGTGCCAGGCGATCCGGTGATCAACCGGCGACTGGCTGTCTCGCGTAACCGGCTGTACATGCGCTGGATCGCCACGCACCCCGACGACGCGCGTTTGCGACCGCTGTTCGATCTCCCCTTGCGCTTGCGCCCGTTAAGCCAGTTGCCGTTCGCCGCGCCGCATATGGTCGAGCAGGTGCTTGCCGCGCGGCGTATGGACGGCGATGCGGACAGGCGCGTGACCACCACCCTCGATCTGGGCCTGCAACGCAGCGTCGAGCGTCAACTGCGCCGGTATGTCGAGCGCAACGGCGACAAGGGCATCCGCAATGCCGCCGCGATCCTGGTCGACACCCGCGATATGGGCGTCAAGGCCATGGTCGGCTCGGCCGATTATTTCGACGCCGCGATCCAGGGCCAGGTCAACGGCACAACGGCCAAACGCTCGCCGGGCTCCACGCTGAAGCCTTTCATCTACGCGCTCGGTTTCGACCAGGGCGCGCTGCATCCGCAGACCGTGCTGCGCGATGTGCCGACCTCGTTCGGTCCGTACACGCCGGAAAACTTCGACGGCCATTTCCTCGGTCCGATCACCGCGTCCGATGCACTTATCCGCAGTCGCAATATTCCGGCGGTCTATGTCGCCTCGAAACTCGGCCAGCCGGGCTTCTATCAGTTCCTGCAGGCTGCGGGCATCGGCCGCCTGGCCAGCGAGAAACACTACGGCCTCGCCCTCGTGCTCGGCGGTGGCGAGGTGACGATGCAGGAGCTGGCGGGCCTGTACGCCATGCTCGCCAACCGCGGCGAGATGAAGCCACTGCGCCTGCTTGCCGACGAACCGCAGCGACCGGGCACCCGCCTGCTCAGCGAGGAGGCGAGCTATATGGTGCTCGATATCCTGCGCAAGAACCCGCGTCCCGACGATGCCTTCGGCGCGCAACCATCGCGCCTGCCGGTCTACTGGAAGACCGGCACCTCGTGGGGCTTTCGCGATGCGTGGACGGCCGGCATCTTCGGGCCCTACGTGCTGGTCGTATGGATCGGCAACTTCGACAGCAGCGGCAATCCCGCCTTCGTCGGCGTCGAGGCCGCGGCACCCCTGTTCTTCCAGATCGCCGATGCGATCAAGGCGGAGCATCCGAACCTGGCCGAACCGATCCGGCGCATGCCGCCGAACCTGCAGCGTGTCGAGATCTGCCTGGCCAGCGGTGACCTGCCCAATGCCTGGTGTCCGCAGAAGGGCATGACCTGGTTCATTCCCGGCAAGTCGCCGATCCGGGTCAGCACGGTGCATCGGCCGTTGATGATCGACACGGCCACCGGCAAGCCGGCGTGCCCGCCGTACGATCCGGCGCGCACCCACCAGGAAATCTACGAGTACTGGCCCTCGGACCTGCAACGCGTCTTCGCCCAGGCCGGCATTCCTCGCCGCGTGCCGCCGACCGCGCCCGGTTGCCAGGGTGCGGGGCAGGTCGCCGGCGATCCACCGCGTATCACCTCGCCGCTACGGGGCAGTACCTATACGCTGCGCCTGGCGCGCGCCGGCCAGCAGCGTATTGCCCTGATTGCCACCAGCGATGCCGATGTACGCCAGTTGTACTGGTTCGTCGACGATGCCTATGTCGGCCACAGCGAGCCGGGTCAAGCGCTGTTCTGGCAGCCCGATACAGCGGGGCGCTTCGTCGTCCGTGTCGTCGATGACCGCGGTCGTGCCGACGAGCGGCCGCTCGGCGTGGAGCTCGACGAATAGGGCAGGCGCGCGCTTGCCCTGTTCGGGGCTATGCTTCGTCGATCATCCACGTACGAGGCAGGCGATGGTGGCGTCGTATTACCAGGCGAAGGCGCGTACGGTCCAGGCCTATGCGCCGCTGGAAGGTCTTCGCGAAGCGAACGTCGTCGTCATCGGTGGCGGCTTCGCCGGACTGAATGCCGCCCTCGGTCTCGCCCAGCGCGGTATCGGCGATGTCGTCCTGCTGGAGAACGAGCGCATCGGCTTCGGTGCCTCCGGTCGTAACGGCGGCTTCGTCTTTGCCGGCTATTCCCTGGGCGAACAGTCGCTGCTCGATCGCCTCGGTCCCGAGCGCGCACGAGCGCTGTACCGGCGCACGGTCGATGCGGTCGACATCATCCGGAGCAGGATCGACGAATTCACCATCGCCTGCGATGCGGTGGACGAAGGCGTGATCTGGGCGAACTGGTTCCGCGACCCGGCCGTGCTGCGCCGCCGCCAGCAGTTGCTGGCCGAACGCTATGGCGTCGACTGGCAATGGCTGCCCGCCGAGGAGCTTGGCCAGCTGATCCGCAGCCGGCGCTATCGCGACGGGCTGTATGAACGCAATGCCTTGCACCTGGATCCGCTGGCGTATGCGCGCGGCCTGGCCCGTGCCGCCAGCGAACGTGGCGTGCGCGTGCACGAACATAGTGGCGTGCATGGGCTCACCCGCGAAGGCAGCGGCTGGCGTGTGCGCACCAATCACGGCGAGGTCCGCGCCAGGCAGGTCGTACTTGCCTGTGGCGGTTACCTCGCCGGGCTGGACCGGCGTATCGACAAGGCCATCCTGCCCATCGCCACCTATGTCATGGTGACCGAACCCCTCGGTACCCGGCTGGACGACTGCCTGACGACACGTGCCGCGATTTACGACACGCGCTTCGCTTTCGATTACTACCGGCCCTTGCCGGATACGCGCCTGCTATGGGGCGGCCGCATCTCGGTGCGCGACCGCTCGGCGCGCAGCGTGCAACGCCTGCTTCGCCGTGACATGCAGCGTGTGTTTCCGCAATTGGGCGAGGTGCGCATCGACTATGCCTGGTCGGGCATGATGAGTTACGCAAGGCACGAGATGCCCCAGGTCGGCCATGCCGGCGAAGGCCTCTGGTATGCACAGGCCTTCGGTGGCCATGGCCTCGCGCCGACGTGCGCCGCCGGTGAAGCGCTGGCCGAAGCGATCGCCGAAGGCCGTAGCGGACTGGAGGCCTTCGCCGATTTCGGCCTGGTGTCCAGCCATCGTCCTTTCGGTTATGTTGCCGCACAGGGCACCTATTGGTGGCATGAGTGGAACGACTGGCTGAAGAGCCGGCTGGAAGGATCGTAATGAGCGAAGAGATTTCCTGGGCGGACTTCGAGAAAGTCCTGATCGTCGCCGGCACGGTGACGCGCGTGGAAGTATTCCCCGAGGCGCGCAAGCCCGCGTACAAGCTATGGGTCGATTTCGGGCCGTATGGCGAGCGGAAGACCAGTGCGCAGGTGGCGGCGATCTATAGCGCGGATGAATTGCTGGGCCGGCAGATCGTCGGCGTGATCAATTTCCCGGAGAAGCAGATCGGTCCGTTCCGCTCGCAGTTCCTGCTGACGGGATTCCAGACCGATGAAGGCGTGGTGGTGACGGCGATCGAGCGGGCCGTGCCGAATGGGACGCGGTTGGCGTAAGCGGCGCCGGCTCTTGCTCTCCCACAAGGTTACCGTGGACTTGTGGGAGCGAACCCTGTTCGCGAGTCCTTTGGGGCCGTGCACGCATGATCGCCGGCTCTTGCTCTACAACCCCTCGCTCGGTCCTGGCGCCAGCACCTCGCGCACACCATTCGTCCCCATCGACGACACCAGTCCTGCCGCTTCCATGCTCTCCACCAGCCGCGCCGCCCGGTTATAACCAATCCGGAATTGCCGCTGCACGAACGAGATCGACGCACGCCGGCTACGCAGCACGAACGCAACGGCTTCGTCGTACAAGGGATCGAGTTCGGCATCGGCGGCTTCCTCGCCAAACAGGTCGGCCGCTTCCGACGGCGGCCCGGCGAGGATTTCCTCACGATAATCCGGCGCACCGAACTGCTTGAGGTAGGCGACCACGCGATGCACTTCCTCGTCGGCGACGAAGGCACCGTGCACGCGTTGCGGGTAGCCGGTGCCGGGCGGCAGGAACAGCATGTCGCCCTGGCCTAACAGGCTCTCGGCGCCCATCTGGTCGAGGATGGTGCGCGAGTCGATTTTCGAAGAGACCTGAAACGCGACACGGGTGGGGATATTCGCCTTGATCAGACCGGTGATCACGTCGACCGAGGGACGCTGCGTGGCCAGGATCAGGTGGATACCGGCGGCGCGTGCCTTCTGCGCCAGGCGTGCGATCAGCTCCTCGATCTTCTTGCCGGCGACCATCATCAGGTCGGCGAGCTCGTCGATCACGACCACGATCAAGGGCAGGGTGTCGAGCAGTTCCGGCGTTTCGACATGGGTCGGGAACGGGTTGTACAGCGGGTTTCCGGCGGCGCGCGCGTCGCGGATCTTCTGGTTGTAGCCGCCGATATTGCGCACGCGCAGTTCCGACATCAACCGGTAGCGATCCTCCATCTCGGCCACGCACCAGTTCAGCGCGTTGGCGGCAAGCTTCATATCGGTGACCACCGGCGCCAGCAGATGCGGGATGCCCTCGTAGACGGAGAGCTCGAGCATCTTCGGGTCGATCATGATCATGCGCACGTCCTCGGGCGTGGCCCGATAGAGCAGCGAAAGGATCATCGCGTTGATCGCCACCGACTTGCCCGAGCCGGTGGTACCGGCGACCAGCATATGCGGCGCGCGGGCCAGGTCGGTGACCACCGGCTCGCCGGTGATGTCCTTGCCCATGGCCAGGGCCAGCGGCGAGTCGTGGCGGCGATAGGCGTCGGAACGGAAGATGTCGGCCAGACCGATCATCTGCCGCCGCGCGTTCGGCAGCTCCAGGCCCATGCAGGTCTTGCCGGGAATCGTCTCGACCACGCGGATCGAGGTCCGGCCGAGGCCGCGCGCCAGGTCCTTCATCAGGGCGACGATCTGGTTGCCGCGGACGCCGACCGCGGGTTCCACTTCGAAGCGGGTGATGACGGGACCGGCCGAGGCGCCGACCACGGTCACCGGCACCTTGAACTCGCGCAGGCGCTGCTCGATCAGTTCACCGGTCTCGGCCAGCGATTCGGCGGACTCGGCTTCGATCTCGTCGGACATCGTCGCCAGCAGGTCCAGCGGCGGCAGTTCGACGGCATTGCGACGGGTCGGCGCGGCTTCGGGAATGGGTGGAAGGCGTGGCGAGGGCACGAGGGCGGCGCGTGCCGCGGGCTCCTCGTCGTTCGATGCCTGGCGGAGCATGGCAGGCACTTCGCGTACCGGTGGTGCCGGGCGTTCAACGCGGGTGGCGGCCGGTGTCGCCATCGGCACGGGTGGCGGAGGTGGCGTGCGCGTGGGAAAAGCGATGACGACGGGTTCGTACCCGGCCATGGGTTCCGGTTCGGTCCGTGTCTCGGCCATACCGCTCAGGGTGCGGACGATATCGGCCGTCGAGGTGGCCGGCGGCCGCACCTGCGCGGCAAGGCGTTCAGCCGGCACCTGGCGCTGCGCCGTCGAGGTCGGCCGATGCGAGCGCCACGGCTCGGTGATGACCTTCTCGCGCGGCGGGTGGCGCTGTGGCAGGCCCGGCTCACGCGTCTCGGTCGCGCGTTCGCCGTTCTTCCCGGCGCGCATCCGCCGCGCCTGTGCCGGCCGGTCGGCGCGTCGCTTGTTGCGGGTTTTTGCGCCGCCGTGGGTCTGGCGCCGGCGGAAGAACAGGAAACCCGCCGCGGACAGGACCAGAACGATAAAAACAAGAGTGAACATACGAGGGGAAGTTCGAAGGCAGCTGACGATAGTAACGCAAGCGCTTGTCCTGACGCGCATTCGTCAATCGCGGCTCCGCCAGGGTTCAGGAGCCCGGCATGTGCATAACGGCATTGTCCGGCAGCAATTTCTTGCGCTAGCGTGCTGGTCGACGCGTATCGCACGCCGTCTGAAAACGTCATAGGCGTTCAAAAAGGAGTTCTCATGCGCAGAATGCTTCTCGCCGCGGCCATTGCCGCCTGTCTCGTCCCGTCCCTCCATGCCGCCGACGCGCCGACGGCGCCGTTGATCGAACGGTCGGCCCTGTTCGGTAACCCCAGCCAGGTGGCTGGCCGGCTCAGCCCTGATGGTCGGTGGCTGGCCTGGATCGCGCCGCGCGACGGCGTGCTCAACGTATGGGTAGCGCCCTCGGACCAGCCGACCAAGGGCAAGCCCCTGACCGCCGAAACGAAGCGGCCGATCCGCTCGTACTTCTGGGCCCCCGACTCCTCCGCCGTGCTGTTCGTCAACGACAAAGGCGGCGACGAGAATTTCCAGTTGTTCAAGGTCGGCGTACAGGGCGGCGAAGCCCAGTCGCTGACCCCGTTTCCGAAGACACGGGTCGAACTGGTCGGCAGCAGCGAGCACATCAAGGATCGCATCCTGATCGGCATCAACAACCGCGATGCGCGCTGGCACGACGTGTATAGCGTGGACCTGAAGAGCGGCAAGCTCACCAGGGTCTTCGAGAACACCGGCGACTATGCGGGCTTTGTCGCCGACGATGCGCTGCAACTGCGTATCGCGCAGAAATCGCGGCCCGACGGCGGCACCGACTACTACCGGATGGACGCGGGCAAGGTCGATGCCAAACCCTTCGCGACGGTGGCGCTCGACGATTCGCTGACCACGGCCCCGGCCGGTTTTACCGCCGATGGCAAGACGCTTTACTGGACCGATTCGCGCGAACGCGATACCGCGGCCCTCGTCGCCCAGGACATGGCCAGCGGCAAGCTGACTGTGCTGGCCGAGAGCCCGAAGGCCGATGTCGGCGGTGTGCTTGCCGATCCGAAGACCGGCAAGGCGCAGGCGTACCAGGTCGATTACCTGAAGAACGAATGGACCGCGCTCGATCCGGCGATCGCCCCGGACCTGGCCTTCTTCAAGGACCGCTTGAAAGGCAGTTTCGATGTCACTTCGCGCACGGATGCCGACGATTTGTGGACGGTCGTCGACGATCCGGTGACGGCGCCGTCGACGACGTATCTCTACAACCGGTCGAAGAAAACGCTGACACCACTGTTCGTCGGCCGTCCCGAACTGGCCAAGGCGACCCTGGCACCGATGTACCCGCGGGAAATCCGCACCCGCGATGGCCTGACCGAAGTGTCCTACCTCACCTTGCCGCCGGGCAGCGACGGCAAGCATGCCGGCGTGCCGGACAAGCCGCTGCCGATGGTGCTCTTCGTCCATGGCGGGCCGTGGGCGCGTGATTCCTACGGTTACAGCGGCTATCACCAGTGGCTCGCCAACCGCGGTTACGCCGTGCTTTCGGTGAACTATCGCGGCTCGACCGGCTTCGGCAAGAAATACATTTCCGCCGGCGACCTCGAATGGGGCGCGAAGATGCACGACGACCTGCTCGACGCGGTGAACTGGGCGGTGGATGCGGGGGTGACTCGCAAGGACCAGGTCGCGATCATGGGGGGATCCTATGGCGGCTACGCGACCCTGGTCGGCATGTCGTTCACGCCCGACACCTTCGCCTGCGGTGTCGATATCGTCGGTCCGTCGAACCTGGCCACCTTGCTGAAGACGATTCCCGCTTACTGGGAAGCGGGAAGGGTGCAGTTCTACAAACGCATGGGCGACCCGACCACGCCCGACGGACAGAAGCTGCTGCACGACCGCTCGCCCCTGTTCAAGGCCGATGCCATCCGCAAGCCCCTGCTGATCGGGCAGGGCGCCAACGATCCGCGGGTGAACCAGGCCGAGTCGGCGCAGATCGTCAAGGCGATGGATGCGAAGAACATCCCCGTGACCTATGTGCTCTTTCCCGACGAAGGCCATGGTTTCGCGCGACCGGAAAACAATATCGCCTTCAACGCGGTGGCCGAGCAGTTCCTCGGCAAATGCCTGGGCGGCCGGGTCGAGCCGATCGGGAACGCGCTGAAACCGTCGACTATCACCGTGCCGCACGGCGCATCGTTCACGCCGGGACTATCCGAGGCGCTGCCCGCGCCGAAGTGAGTTCGCAGGAGGGCGCGGCAAGCGCCGCGCCCTCCTGCTTGCCCGTGCCTCCCCACTGCGTTAGCTTCCCCCGCAGGCGGCTCCCGCCGACAAGGGGACATCATGCGCAGCATGCTTCTCGCCGCCGCCATCGCGGCTGGTCTCACGCAGACCGTTTTCGCCGCCACCGTCCCGGTGCAGGCGCCACTGATCGCACGTTCGGCGTTGTTCGGCAATCCCAGCCAGGTGTACGGCACGCTCAGCCCGGACGGCAAGTGGCTGGCCTGGATTGCGCCGCGCGACGGGGTCATGAACATCTGGATCGCACCCCGGGACCAGCCGACCCATGGCAAGCCGGTGACGGCCGAGTCGAAACAGCCGATCCGCTTCTATAGCTGGGCACCTGATTCCTCGGCCGTGTTGTTCTCCAACGACAAGGACGGCGACGAGAACTACCAGCTTTACAAGGCATCCGTCGACGGTAACGCCGCCGTGCAGCTCACCTCGTTCGCCAAGACCCGGGTCAGGACGTTCCCGCCCAGCCACCACATCAAGGATCGCATCCTGATCGGGCTGAACAATCGCGATGCGCGCTGGTACGACATCTACAGCCTGGAACTGAAGACGGGCAAGTTGAAGAAGCTGTTCGAGAACACGGGCGACTATGCCAACTTCATCCTCGACGACGCCCTGGTGCTGCGCATCGCGGCCAGGCAGCGCAAGGACGGCGGCGCGGATTACTACCGCATGCACGACGGCAAGGTCGACGCGAAGCCCTTCGCCAGCGTCGACCATGTCGATACGCGCGGCACCATGCCCTCCGGCTTCAGCGCCGACGGCAAGACGCTCTACTGGCTCGACTCGCGTGGCCGCGACACCGCGGCGCTGTTCGCCCAGGACACGGCCACCGGTAAAACACAGCTGCTGGCGGAGAACCCTAAGGCCGATATCGGCGATGTACTCGTCGACCCGGCGACGGGCAAGGTCCAGGCCTATGCGGTGGAATACCTGAAAACCGAATGGACCGCTCTCGATCCGGCCATCGCGCCGGACCTGGCCTTCCTCGAGGGCAAGCTGAAGGGCAATGTCCAGGTCACCTCGCGAACCCAGGCCGACGACGTATGGACGGTCGACGTCGATCCGGTCAGTTCCCCGTCGAGCACCTATCTGTACGACCGCAAGGCGAAGTCGCTGACCCTGCTCTTCGTCAACCGGCCGGAGCTGGCGAAGGCCACATTGTCGCCGATGTACCCGGAAGTGATCCGCAGCCGCGACGGGCTCGAACAAGTGTCCTACCTGACCTTGCCACCGGGCAGCGACACGCGACGTGCCGGGCATCCCGACCGGCCCTTGCCGATGGTGCTTTTCGTGCACGGCGGCCCATGGGACCGCGACGATTACGGCTACAACCGCTATCACCAGTGGCTGGCCAATCGCGGCTATGCGGTGCTCTCGGTGAACTTCCGCGGCTCGACGGGATTCGGCAAGAAATACATGTCCGCCGGCGACCTCGAGTGGGGTGCGAAGATGCAGGACGACCTGACCGACGCGGTGCATTGGGCGATTGACGCCGGCGTGACCACAAAGGATCGCGTCGCGATCATGGGCGAATCGTACGGTGGTTACGCGACCCTCGCCGGGCTCACGTTCACCCCGGACGTCTACGCCTGTGGCGTGGAGGTGGCCGGCCCGACCAACCTCAATACCTTGCTCAAGGCCATTCCACCGTACTGGGAAGCGATCCGTCGCGATCTCTACCAGCGCGTGGGCGATCCGGAGACGGCCGAAGGTCGGCAGCTGCTGCATGACCGCTCGCCGCTGAACAAGGCCGATGCCATTGCCAGGCCGCTGTTGATCGGGCAGGGCGCGAACGATCCGCGCGTCACGCATGTCGAGGCGGACGAAATCGTCGCGGCGATGGCGGCGAAGAAGATCTCCGTGACCTACGCGGTATTTCCCGATGAAGGCCACGGCTTCGCGCGACCGGAAAACAACATCGCCTTCAACGCAGTGGCGGAGCAATTCCTCGGCAAGTGCCTGGGCGGTCGTGCCGAGCCGATCGGCGATGCGCTGAAGGCCTCGACGATTACCGTGCCGCATGGGGCGGCATTCGCGCCCGGTTTGTCCGAAGCACTTGCCGCACCGAAGTAAGCATCGGGAGGGCTCGGCGCATACCGCACCCTCCCGTTTCTTCAATGCTTCGCGTACATCGCCTGCACGTCGTTACGCAGCGCGGCCTGGCTCTCCGGGCGGCTGTAGAACATATGGCCACCCGGGTATTCCTTCACCGCGACGCGGCCCGGATCGTCCATCGGCGGCATCTGGTCGACGGTCAGGACCGAACCCATGAACGGGCACGACAGGTCGTCCCAGCCGTGCACGATCAGCACGCGTAGCTTCGGATCGATCGCCACCGCCTCGCGCAACTGGGTCACCGAGCCCTTGCGCATCTCGTCGTCGTTGTCCCAGAGGTTGTTCACCTCGTAGCTGAGCGCGTTGTAGCGCCCGTCGACCTTCCAGCCCACCGTACGTGTGACGAAGTCGACCATCGCGGTGGTCGTCGGCGCGATGATCGAATCGAGGATCGGGTCGTTGTTGCGCTGTTCCGGCGCGTACGGGAATGGATCCCACGAGGTCACGTTGGAGTCGTAGCGGCTGCCGAGCTTGCCTTCGTTGCGGAACACTTCGCGCAGGAAGGCCTGGGTCTCGATACGGCCACCCGAGCGCTTCACGAAGACCGGGTCCAGCCCGGTCATTTCGGTAACCTTCGCCACGACGCGGTTGGTCGCCTGCGGGTCGGAGCGGCCACGCAGCAGGTCGCTGACATATTCGCCACGGGTGTACTCGATGACCTGGTGCATTGCCTCGGGCGTGAGCTTGTTCTCGCGCTCCAGGTGCGCGGCGGCGATCGAGGGCAGGGTCATCATCCACGGCAACGGCGAGACGTCGCCGTTATCGTCGATGCCTGGGTTCAGATAGGGCGAGACCAGTACCACGCCATTCATCGCCACGCCGAGCTGGGTCTGCATATAGTGGGTGATGCGCGGGCCGCGGAAGCCGCCGTAGCTTTCGCCGACCAGGTATTTGCGCGAGGCCATCCGCTGGTTCTTGACCAGCCAGTCGAAGATGACGCGTGACAGGTATTCGATGTCGGGCTTGGCCGAGTAGAACTGCTTCTTCGCCTCGTCGTTGGACACCAGCTGCCGGCTGTAGCCGGTACCGATCGGGTCGATGAAGACCAGGTCGGTGAAGTCCAGCCAAGTGCCGGGGTTGTCGCGCAAGGTCGCCGGGTCGGACGAGCTGTCGCCGTCGCTGCCGAAGCGCACCGTCTTCGGGCCGATCGCGCCGAGGTTGAGGTACACCGAGGATGCGCCGGGACCGCCGTTGAGGGCGAAGGTCACCGGGCGATCCTTGCCGTCGACGGTATAGGCGGTAAACACCACCTCGCCGGTGGTCTTGCCCTTGGCATCCTTCACCGGAATGCTGCCGACCGTCACCGTGTAATTCAGCGTCTTGCCGGCGACATGGGTGGTCTGGCGCACATGGGCATCGGCGGGCAGGG
>DASYLE010000173.1:0-24155 GCA_036009745.1 Luteibacter sp.
ATCGGGACAAACGGCGATGGTGTCCCGCACCGCGTCGGCAGAGTGCCCGAAGCGCCGCGTCGCGGCAAGCGCGGGGCTTTCAGCCGTTCAGACCGGAGGCAGGGACAGGCGCATGCGCAGGCGCCGGCACATGTCGGTGTCAAGGTTATCCGGCAGCAGGACCAGCCCCGCCTGGCCGCCCTCCCAGGCAAAACGCAGCACCACGGCCGGGCCCAGCACGCGGCAGGAGCGGAGTTCGGCGGCGGGCGACTCGCCGGAGGCCATGCGCAGTTGCCAGCCGGCTTTGCCCTGCCAGCCCACCGCGGCCACGGGTATGCCCTGCCAGCGGCGCAGGCTTTTCAACGCGTAGGCGACGGTGGCGAAAAGGGCCGCCGCCTTGGCCGGCCACGGCCAGGCACAGGTGAGTATCGCGGTCATCGCCAGCAAGACGATGGCGATCAGGCCACGCCGCAGGATCCGCGACGGCCGGTATTCAAAGCCGATGGCGGGCGCGGATGTCATCGATGATCGCCTGCCAGTCCGGTCGCGTGGCCCGGGCATAGCCCATCACCCAGTCCCAGAGATCCGGGTCCTGGACATCGAGCATCTCGTCGAAAGCAACGCGGGTCGCTTCGTCCGCGTCGGCGAAGCGCTCATCCAGCCAACCGCCGAACAAGGCGTCCAGCTCACGGGTGCCGCGCCGGGTACGCCAGCGCAGGCGTTTGATGCGGGCTTCGTCCATGGGTGTCGATGGCCTGAGGGAGAACGATCCTGGCAGACGCGACGTGGGTCGCGTGTCGGCAGGCGAACGCAAAGCCTGTAGGTCCGTCGACCTGCAGGCTTTCCGAAGGCATCAGGCGGAGCGGCGCTCCACCATCAATTTCTTGATCTCGGCGATCGCCTTGGCCGGATTCAGCCCCTTCGGGCAGGTCCGTGCGCAATTCATGATGGTATGGCAGCGATAGAGCTTGAACGGGTCTTCCAGATCGTCCAGGCGCGCACCGGTATCTTCGTCACGGGTGTCGACGATCCAGCGATAGGCCTGCAGCAGGATCGCGGGACCCAGGTAACGGTCGCCATTCCACCAGTAGCTCGGGCACGAGGTCGAGCAGCAGGCGCAGAGGATGCACTCGTACAGACCGTCGAGCTTCTTGCGGTCCTCCGGCGACTGCAGGCGCTCCTTGTCGGCCGGCGCCGGGCTCTGCGTGCGCAGCCAGGGTTTGATCGAGGCGAACTGCGCATAGAAGTGCGTCAGGTCCGGGACCAGGTCCTTGATCACCGGCATATGCGGCAGCGGGTAGATGGCGACCTGGCCCGAGCCGCACTCTTCGATGGCCCGCGTACAGGCAAGCGTGTTGGTGCCGTCGATGTTCATCGCGCACGAGCCGCAAATGCCTTCGCGGCAGGAACGCCGCAGCGACAGGGTCGGGTCGATCTCGTTCTTGATCTTCAGCAGGGCGTCCAGGACCATCGGGCCGCAGGCGTCCAGGTCGACCTCGTATGTATCCGTACGCGGGTTCTGGCCGTCGTCCGGATTCCAGCGATAGATCTTGAACGTGCGCGGCTTCTTCGCGTCCTTGGCCGGAAAATGCTTTCCGGGCTGGATCTTGGAATTCTTGGGTAGCGTGAACTCTGCCACGATTGCCTCTCCAGTACCGGTTCTTAGTAAACGCGCTTCTTCGGCGGCACAACCTCGACGTCATTCGTCAGGGTGTACATGTGCACCGGGCGGAAATCGAAACGGGACTTGCCGTTCTCGTCGACCCAGACCAGCGTGTGCTTCTGCCAGTCGTGGTCGTCGCGGTCGGGGAAATCCTCTCGTGCATGCGCGCCACGGCTTTCCGGACGCTGCTCGGCCGAATGCATGGTGGCCACGGCCTGGTCCAGCAGGTTCGCCAGTTCCAGCGTCTCGATCAGGTCGGAGTTCCAGACCATCGAACGGTCGCTGACCTTGACGTTGCGGAACGAGTCGTGGACCGCGGAGATCTTGGCGACGCCTTCCTTCAGCGTCTCGCCGGTGCGGAACACCGCCGCGTCGCTCTGCATGGTCTTCTGCATGGCCATGCGGATATCCGCGGTCGGCTGGTCGCCCTTGGCGTAGCGCAGCGCGTCGAAACGGCCGAGCGCCTTGTCCAGGGAGCTGGCCGGCAAGTCCTTGTGTGGCGCGCCGGGCTTGACCACCTCGGCGCAGCGATGGGCGACCGCGCGGCCGAACACCACCAGGTCGAGCAGCGAGTTCGAGCCCAGGCGGTTGGCACCGTGGACCGAGACGCAGGCCGCTTCGCCGATGGCGAACAGGCCGGGCACCACGGAGTCCGGGTTGTCGCCCAGCTTGGTCACGACTTCGCCGTGATAGTTGGTCGGGATGCCGCCCATGTTGTAGTGGACGGTCGGCAGGACCGGGATCGGTTCCTTGGTCACGTCGACGCCGGCGAAGATGCGCGCCGACTCGGCGATACCCGGCAGGCGCTCGTGAATCACTTCCGAACCCAGGTGCATCAGGTTCAGGTGGATGTGATCGTTGAGCTCGCCGACGCCACGGCCTTCGCGGATCTCGATGGTCATCGCGCGGCTGACCACGTCGCGCGAGGCGAGGTCCTTCGCGTTCGGGGCGTAGCGCTCCATGAAGCGCTCGCCCTTGGAATTGGTCAGGTAGCCGCCTTCACCGCGCACGCCCTCGGTGATCAGGCAGCCCGCGCCATAGATACCGGTCGGGTGGAACTGCACGAATTCCATGTCCTGCAATGGCAGGCCGGCACGCAGCACCATGCCGCCACCGTCGCCCGTGCAGGTATGCGCCGAGGTGGCGCTGAAGTAGGCACGACCGTAGCCGCCGGTGGCCATCACCACGGCATGGCCGCGGAAGACGTGCAAGGTGCCCTCGTTCATGTCCAGCGCGAGGACGCCACGGCAGACGCCCTCTTCGTCGAAGATGAGGTCGATGGCGAAATATTCGATGAAGAAGGTGGCGTCGTGCGCCAGCGCCTGCTGGTACAGCGTGTGCAGGATCGCATGGCCGGTGCGGTCGGCCGCCGCGCAGGTGCGCTGCGCCGTGCCCTTGCCGTAGTGCGTGGTCATGCCGCCGAACGGGCGCTGGTAGATCTTGCCTTCCTCGGTACGCGAGAACGGCACGCCGTAGTGTTCCAGCTCGATGATCGCGGGAATCGCCTCGCGGCACATGTACTCGATCGCGTCCTGGTCGCCGAGCCAGTCGGAACCCTTGATCGTGTCGTAGAAGTGGAAGCGCCAGTCGTCCTCGCCCATGTTGCCGAGCGCGGCGGAGATACCGCCCTGCGCGGCGACGGTGTGCGAGCGGGTCGGGAAGACCTTGGTGATGCAGGCGGCTTTCAGGCCCTTCTCGGCCAGGCCGAAGGTGGCGCGCAGGCCCGCGCCACCGGCGCCGACCACGATCACGTCATATTTGTGTTGCTGGACTTTATAAGCTTCCATCGATCAGTTTCCCAGCGCGATGCGCAGCACGGCCAACACGCTCGCCAGCGCACACAGTACGGCGAGGAACTTGATTGCCACCATCGAGGCCACTTCGACCCAGCGGGTGTGCACGTAATCTTCGATCACCACCTGCAGGCCGAGTACGGCATGCCAGAACATGGTGACCAGGAAGGCGATCAGCAGCAGCGCATTCCAGGGACGGGCGACGGCGGCGCGCGCCGTCGCGTAATCGGCGTGCATCAGGCCGAGTACGAGGACGACGAACCAGATGCCCAGGCCGACCAGGGCGATCGCGGTGAGACGCTGCGTCCACCAGTGGGCGACGCCGTCCTTCGCCGAGCCGAGGCCGCGGGCACGCTGCAGCGGGTTGCGCAGGTCGCTGCTCATGCGGCACCCCCGGCGAACACGTAAGCCCAGACCAGAACCGTGAGCACGAGGCTCAGGATCACCGACAACCAGCTGGAGAAGACGAACTGCTTGATCTCATAGCCGGCGCCGGCGTCCTGCACCAGGTGGCGGATACCGTTGACCAGATGGAAGAACAGCGCCCAGGTCCAGCCGACCAGCAGGATCAGTCCGATCGGACTACCCGCGCAGGCCTTGAAGCTGCCGAACGCATCCTCGCCCGTGGCCAGGGCAACGATGCCCCAGATCACCAGCAGGCTGCCGACGGCCAGGGCGATACCGGTGGCGCGATGCAGGATGGAAGAGACCATCTGCACTTGCCACTTGTAGACCTGGAGATGAGGAGAAAGTGGTCTTCCGGTTTGTGCCATGGCGGCTATCCTGTTTGGAATCGCTGACGCCCGACCTCTTCCATCCCTTCACAGTCGATACCGGCAATGACGCCGGCATCGCTCAGAAGTCGATGCAGCGTCCGTTCTTCTCCCAATCGCCGTAGCGGGTGGGATCGGGAGCGGGCCGCTCGACCTGAGGCGCGTCGCGTGCCGGAACGGCGGGCACGACAAGCGGCTCCGTCTTGGCGGGGCGCGAAGCGCGATCAGGTTTGGAGGAGGTATCGGACATGGTATTGAAAGCCGGCAAAGCGTAATACCTGCGGCAACGCAGCACAACCTGGGGAACCTCCGATCCGGCTTTGAATCGTGCCTCGACAGCCCCATGTCCTTATCTCGCCTCGTTCCAGGACCCGTCCTTGCACACGCCGTCAACCGCTCTTTCCGCGCAGACCCTGACCCTCGAAGGCCCCGACGCCGGTGCTTTCGCCCAGGCCCAGTTCAGTAGCGACGTCCTCGCCCTGGCCATAGGTCAATGGCAATGGAGCGGCTGGCTTGATGCGCAGGGCCGGGTTCGCGCCCTGCTCCAGCTTGCCCGCCTCGGCGACCAACGCTACCTGCTCCTCCTCCGTGGCGGCGATGCTTCGAGCATGGTCGAGGGTCTTCGTCGCTTCGTGTTCCGTTCGAAAGTGAAGATCGAGGCTGCCGCCGCACGCCCCCTCATCGATGGCGCCGTGCTGGACATGCATCACGTTCGCCAACATGACGCCGGCATCGACCTGGGCATGGGCACATACAGCATGACGATCGCCGAAACGCACGACGGGATCATGCAGCGTTGGCGTGCGAAGAACATCGCGCAAGGCTACGCATGGTTACCCGACGAAGCACTCGACGCCTTGCTTGCACCGGCGTTGTCGATGGAACGATTGCAAGCCATCAGCTTCGCCAAAGGTTGCTTCCCCGGACAGGAAATCGTCGCGCGTCTGCACTATCGCGGCGGCCATAAACGACATCTGCATCGTGTCGAATTGTCGCAGGCTGTAACACCCGGATCGGCACTGCACGTCAATGGGAAAGATTGCGGCATCGTGCTCGATGTCGTCGCGAATGAAGCCGGCGCGCATGCACTCGCGGTGATTGCCGACAACGCCGCGGAACATGCATTGTCAGCGGATATCCGTGTCGTCGATCACGCAACGCGGATTCGTATCGATGCGACGTTCGCTGCGTGAACAATGCGTGATGGTTATTCGAAATTTCTTACTCGCGCATGCGTGAGCCGTAACTGAACCGAATGCCTCTTACACTTGCCAACACGGGATTCGCGCACTAGGCTCCGCCGATCCTATCTGGCGACCCGAAGTCCGGGGCGCCGATGAGAACGCGACGATTCGCTTGCATTGCGAACGGCGCGACCCGATCTACATACGATCGGATGACATGACGAACGCGCCATTGCGCGAACCGCTGTCGGAGCCGCCGCCCCATTGCGCAGGCCGCTCCTTTCCACAGCAAGGACATCGACCGGGTTCGGACCCCGATCGGCATAGCCACATCCGTGGCGACCCGCGAAACCGTTGTCGGGTTTCTCGGTCAATCCAGGTGGTAACGGCCTGCCCGCCCGTCCATCGCTACGACGTACAAGGTGCTCCATGACCTTTGACGTAAAGCACGTTGGAGGCAGATTCAATGAAACTTTCCCTGTTGCTCTGGATGGCGTCCGTCCTTCCGAGCCCCGTCGCCGACCAGACCTGCCTGGCAACGACGGTGTATCTCGAGGCACGCAGTGAGCCGACCATCGGTCAGTATGCGGTGGCGGAAGTGGCGATGCGTCGCCGCGATCGCGGCATGTATGGCAAGAGCATTTGCGAGGTCGTGAAATCCCCGCGCCAGTTCGCCATCACCACCACGCCGCAAAATTTCGAGGTAACCGATCTCGTCGCATGGAACAAGGCGTGGAAAATCGCCGGCGACTCGATCAACAACTGGAACTTGCCGAAGAGCGAGCGACTGGTTTATGTACCGCAGGCCGACCACTTCGCCACCGTCGCGGTTTCCCCCGCATGGTCGACGAGCCGGGTGGTAAGGACCATCGGTGATCACGCTTTCTACGCGGTCAACTGACCCGGAAAACGAAGCAAAAGAAAAGGCCCTCTCTCGAGGGCCTTTTTTATTGAACACTGAACATTGAATATATAGACGTCTAGACGTCCTTATCGGTTATCGACGATAAACCCGGTCACCACGGATCTCGACATAGTCGCCGCGACGCACCTGCGGATCCTCCGCCTGGGTCACCGTCGCATCGCGACCGTCGTCCAGCCGCACGCGGACCTGCCAGCCGACATCCTGGCCATTGCGCTTGCCTACCTGGTTGCCCACCGCGCCGCCGGCCACCGCGCCGACGACCGTCGCCGCGGTGCGCCCATCGCCCTTGCCGATCGTGCTGCCGGCGACGCCGCCGACGACGGCACCGAGCACCATGCCCAGCGGTGACACGCTCTTGTCGACGTAAATCTGCTGCACGTCATTGACCACGCCGCACTGGCTGCATCGCCGCTGCGAGGAGTAGCCACCACTGTCATAGCGAACGGTGTCGCGGGGCGGCGGCGTACAAGCCGCGATCAGGGACACGGTGGCCGCCAGCGCGAAGCCGGTGGCGATTCGATGGAAAGTCTGCATGGCCTTGGATCCCTCAGTCAGCGAGCGTCGGAAACGGAAACCACACCCTCCTGCACTTCCACCCGATCCCCCGGATCATGGTCCATCCGGACGGTACGGGTCACACCGTTGTACTCATAGCGCACGTCGTAGGCGACGATCTTGTCCGGTGCCGAGTCGGTTACCGTCGTGCAGCGGCGCTGCACGTTTGAGGTCACGTTGTTCTCCTGGCGGTTCTGCTGGATCTCATGCCCGGCATAGCCACCACCCACGGCCCCGGCGACCGTCGCCAGGGTCTTGCCCTTGCCGCCGCCCACCTGGTTGCCGACCAGGCCACCGACGACCGCGCCGATGGCGGTACCGGCGATCTGGTGCTGGTCCTTCACCGGCGCGCGGTGCGTGACGACCTCGTCGTGGCAGACCTGGCGCGGCGCACCGGCGGCCTGGCGCACCGGGTCGACGCTGACGACACGACCAAACTTCGGCGCGGGCGCGGGCGCAGCGCCCGACGGCGAGGACACGGCCCCCGGCGCGGCAGTCAGGCCATTGTCCGCGTTCGCGTCGCGATTACATGCCGACAAGCCCACGGCCAGTGCGGCGCCAAGGCCAAGATTCAGCGCGGAAACGATCAACCTGCTCATAATGCTCTCCCGGAAGGACCACCGACGCGACCTCGCGTCGTATGGATTTGGCCCGTTCGTAAGATATTGAACCTTTCGCTGACTGAATGTCCGCTTAGAAGAAAAGCAAGGCGCCGATGCCCGACCTGACCGACAGCCATGTGCACATCGACGATGGCGGCTTCGATGCCGACCGTGACGACGTCTTCACGCGGGCCCGCCAGGCCGGGATCGGCCGGATAATCGTCCCGGCCATCGATCGCCTGTCATGGCAGCCAATCGAGGCGATCTGCATGGCGCATCCAGGCACCCATCCCGCCTATGGCCTGCACCCGCTCTTCCTCGATCGACACCGGCCGGTCCAGCTGGATGAGTTGCGCACATGGCTTGGCTCACACCGGTCCGTGGCGGTCGGCGAAATCGGCCTGGACTTCTTCGTCGAAGGACTCGACAGGGAAACCCAGCGCGACTACTTCCAGCACCAGCTTCGCATCGCCCGCGACTTCGACCTGCCGGTGATCGTGCATGCGCGACGGGCGTTCGATGAGGTGACCTCGACCCTCCGTCGCATCGGCGGGCTGCGTGGCGTCGTCCATAGTTTCTCCGGCAGCGAACAGCAGGCGACGAAGCTGTGGGAACTCGGCTTCCATCTCGGCATCGGCGGACCGGTCACCTACGAGCGCGCCCAGCGTCTCCGGCGCATCGTCGCCGGCATGCCGATCGAATGGCTGCTGCTCGAGACCGACTCGCCGGACCAGCCCTCCGCGCAACGCCGGGGCAAGCGTAACGAGCCCTCGTACCTGACCGATGTGCTCGAGGTCGTGGCCACGTTGCGTGGTGAAGATGCCGACGCGATTGCCGCGGCGACAACCGCCAACGCCAGGAAACTCTTCGCCATCGACTGACCGTGACGTACGACCCTTGCGATCCGTGGTCAGCCGCTGTTAGCCTGATAGTTCACTAGCGAACTATTCTTTGGTGAAATGACCCGATTGATCGAATGCCTCGCCCATATGGACGCCGGGATTGCCCGCGTCAGCGAGACCATGCCGGATACGCCAGTGCGGGAAGTCACCCTGACCCGTCTGCTGCGGTTCGTCGGCGACAGCCTTGGCGACGAGCTCGAACGCCACCTCAAGCCGTACAACATCAATGACAGCGACTTCCGCACGCTGATGATGATCTACAGCAGCCCGGATGGCAGCGCCTCGCCGGGCGAACTGTGCGGGTTCGCCCAACAGGGCGCGACCAATATGACGCGCATCGCCAACGTGCTGGTCAAGGCCGGCCTGGTCACGCGTGCATCCGCCGCCGAGGATCGCCGCCGCGTCCTGCTCAGCATCACCCCGGCCGGCCGGCGCTTCGTGAAAAAGCTGCTGCCCCCATTGTTCCCGCGCGTGCTTGAAGCCTTCGCATCGTTCAGCGATACCGACAAGCGGACCTTCGAGCGCCTGCTGCGCAAGCTCGCGGCGAATATCGATCACCTGACCCATCCGGACGACCGTCCATGAAAGAACATCCTTCGATACGTCGGGTGGCGCTTGCCGCCGCGCTCGCCCTGGTCATGGCCGGATGCTCGATCCCGGCGAAGCTCGAGCGTCCCGCGCTACGCGACGATGTGCCATTGGCTGGCCTGCAGACCGCGACGCGCGCCGGCTGGCCCGAGGCTGCATGGTGGCGTCGTTACCAGGATCCGCAGCTCGACCAGTTGATCGACATGGCCCTGAAGGGCTCGCCGGACCTGGTCCAGGCCAAATCGCGCGTGGATTCGGCCCAGCAGACCATCCGCGTCGCCGCGGCGCAGGCCGGCCTGCGCATCGATGGCAGTGCCCAGGTGGCGCGCCAGCGGCTCAGCGACCATGGCCTGATTCCGTCGCAGTTCCTTGGCTTCTCCTGGTACAACCAGGCCGATCTCGGCGTGCAGTTGCAGTACGACTTCGACTGGTGGGGCAAGAAACGCCACGCGATCGAATCGGCGGTCGACCAGGCACATGCTGCCGAAGCGCAGCGGAGCGCGGCTTCGCTCGCCCTGCAAAGTTCGGTGGCGGACACCTATTTCGGCTGGCTGGCCGACCGGCAGCGGGTGAAGCTTGCGGACGACATGATCGCCGCGCAGGAGCGCTTGCTGCGTATTGCGGAGCTGCGGGTACGCCAGGGTGTCGATCTTTCCGATACCGCCGAACAGGCGCGCTCGGACCTTGCCGCCG
Organism: Luteibacter sp.; assembly: GCA_036009745.1. GTDB lineage: Bacteria > Pseudomonadota > Gammaproteobacteria > Xanthomonadales > Rhodanobacteraceae > Luteibacter. The sequence goes on from DASYLE010000173.1 coordinate 9,658, forward strand.
CGCGCCAGCAGCGTGTCGCCCTTGATGGATCCTCCTCGATCAGGCTCGCCGCATTGGCGGCCCTGGTCGGCGTGTCGCCAGCCGGTCTGCCGAAGCTCGAGCCACGCGCCCTGCCCGATGTCGAACTGGGTTTGCCGACGAACGCCAACATCGACCTGATCGCACGACGTCCCGATATCGCCGCCAGCCGCTGGCAGGTCGAGGCCGCGCTGAAACAGACCGATGTGGCCCGCGCGCAGTTCTATCCGGACGTGAGCATCGGCGCGACCGCCGGTCTTTCCAGCATCGACCTGGACAAGCTCTTTACCGGCGGCAGCCGCGTATTCGGGCTTACCCCCGCCCTGCACCTGCCGATCTTCGAAGGCGGCGCGCTGGAAGCGAACTACGGTGTGAGCAAGGCCCAGCTCGATACGGCCATTGCCCAGTACAACAGCACGGTGATCGCCGCCGCGCGCGATGTCGCCACGCAATCGCTTGGCGCCGATGAGATCGCCGGGCGCCGCACCGAACAGGCCAAGCAGGTCGTCTCCGGCGAGAAACTGCTCGGCACCGCCGAGGCGCGTGCAAAAAGCGGCGTCCGCGACGGTCGTGAAAGCCTGATGACGCGCGCCCAACTCCTGCAGCAACGCGATACCAGCCTCAGCCTGCATGCACAGGCACTGTCGGCCGATGTCGCCCTGGTCAAGTCACTCGGTGGTGGGTATCGGGCCGAACCGGTGACCACGGTCTCCTCTACTTCTTCTTCTACTTCCGCGAACAGCACTGGAGCCCTCGATCATGAGCGCCAATGATTCCGACAGGCCGGACAACGGCAAGGACACCGGCATGACGGCGAAGGACCCCGGCAAGCGCAAGCGCGCCCTGTTGATCGCCATCGTCATCTTCGTGCTGGCCGGGCTGACCTGGCTGCTGCTGTGGCTGTTCGTGTTCTCGCATCGCGAGAAGACCGATGACGCCTATGTCGGCGGCAACCAGGTCGGCATTTCCGCCCAGGTACCCGGCATCGTGGTCGGCGTATTCGCCGACGATACCCAGTTGGTGAAAGCGGGCCAGCTGCTGGTCAAGCTCGATCCGACCGATGGCGATGTCGCCCTGCGCAAGGCGCGCAGCGCGCTCGCCCAGGCCGTGCGCCAGGTGCGCCAGCAGACGCAGTCCGCAGCCGGTGCCGACTCGGCCGTCGCGGCACGCCAGACCGACCTGAAGAAAGCCCAGCAGGACCTGAAGCGCCGCATCCCCCTGCTCGCGGAAAACGCCGTGGCGCCGGAAGAAGTACAGCATGCACGCGATGCCGTCGCCGCCGCCCAGGCCGCCCTCGACACCGCGCAACGCCAGGCCGATGCCGCCCGTTCGCTGGTCGACGGCAGCATCGTCGCCGACAACCCGGCGGTGGAACAGGCGCGTGCCGCCTTCCGCCAGGCCTGGGTCGCCGCCCAGCGCAACGCCATCCTGGCCCCGGTCGACGGCTATGTCGCCCAGCGCAGCGTGCAGGTCGGCAACAGCGTGCAGCCGGGCCAGTCGCTGATGACCGTGGTGCCGCTGCATAACCTGTGGGTCGATGCCAATTTCAAGGAAAGCCAGTTGCGCCATGTGCGTATCGGCCAGCCGGTGAAGGTCGAGGCGGATATCTATGGCGGCAGCGTCGCGTACCACGGCAAGGTCGTCGGCCTCGGTGCCGGCACCGGCAGCGTGTTCTCGCTGCTGCCGGCGCAGAACGCCACCGGCAACTGGATCAAGGTGGTCCAGCGCGTGCCGGTGCGCATCGCCCTGGACGATGCGGATCTCGTCAAGCATCCGCTACGCATCGGGCTTTCCACCGACGTGACGATCGACATCACCGATGACGCGGGCAACGTGCTGGCCCAGGCGCCGATCGACAAGCCGGTCGCCGAGACCGCTGTCTACGACCAGGTCGCCGCCAAAGCCGATGCCGAGGCCGATGCGATCGTCCAGGCCAACCTCGGCGCCCTCGCCGCTCCCGCCAACTGATCCGAAGACCATGGCCGCCACTTCCGCCGATCCCCAGCCGCTGAAGCCGTTGCACGGCGGCCCCCTGGTCCTGCTGACGATTGCCGTCGCGTTCTCCACGTTCATGGAGATCCTCGATATGACCATCGTCAACGTCGCGGTGCCGCATATCGCCGGCAGCCTCGCGGTCAGCCCGAACGAAGGTACCTGGGCGATCAGTTCCTATTCGTTGGCCAGCGCGATCATGCAGCCGCTGACCGGCTGGCTGGCCAAGCGCTTCGGCGAGGTGAAGACCTTCTGCTTCTCGGTGTTCCTGTTCGTGGCGTTCTCGATGCTGTGCGGCCTGGCCACCAGCATGCCGATGCTGGTGGTCTTCCGCCTGCTCCAGGGCGCCGGTTCCGGCCCGATGGTGGCGCTGTCGCTATCCCTGCTGCTTTCGAGTTATCCGAAGACCAAGCAGGGTATGGCCCTGGCGATGTGGGCGATGACCGTGGTCGTCGCGCCGATCTTCGGGCCCATCCTCGGTGGCTGGCTGACCGACAACTTCTCGTGGCCCTGGATCTTCTATATCAATGTGCCGGTCGGCGCGGCCGCGGGCGTCGTCACCTGGACGCTGCTGCACAAGCGCGAGACCAAGATCACCCGCGCGCCCATCGACATCGTTGGCCTGGGCCTGTTGATCGCCGGTGTCGGCTGCCTGCAGTTCATGCTCGACAACGGCAACGACCATGACTGGTTCGCCTCGCCGATGATCCTGACCCTCGGCCTGGTCGCCCTGGTCGCCCTGGTTTTCCTGGTGATATGGGAACTGACCGCGAAGCATCCGGTGGTCGACCTGTCGCTGTTCAAGAAGCGAAACTTCGCCGTCGGCGTGACTGCGCTGTCACTGGGCATGCTTGCCTTCTTCGGCATCAACGTGGTCTTCCCGCTGTGGCTGCAGACCACGCTCGGCTACACCGCGACCTGGGCGGGCCTGGCCACCGCGCCGGTGGGCATCCTCGCCTTTTTGGTCTCGCCCTTCATTGGCAAGAACATCCAGCGGCTGGAACTGCGCTCGGTGGTGACCTTCGCCTTCCTGATCTTCGCCGTCACCGCCTACTGGTTCTCCACGTTCAACAGCGGAGCCTCCTTCGCCAGCCTGGTCCTGCCCCGTTTCATCATGGGCATCGCGATCGCCTGCTTCTTCATCCCGCTGAACCAGATCTTCCTGTCCGGCCTGAGGCCCGACGAGATCGCCGGCGCCTCGGGCCTGGCCAATTTCTGCCGCACCCTGGCCTCCAGTGTCTCCACCGCCGTGACCGTCACCTTGTGGCAGCATCGCGGCGAATACCACCACGCGGTCCTGACCGAGTCCGTCAGCCCCGGGAAGCCGGCGGCCACCAGCTTCCTGAACGGTCTTCATGCCATGGGCATCGAGGGCAAGCCCGGCCTGGCCCTGATCGACCAGTTACTGACCCGCGAAGCCCTGACCCTGGCGGTGAACGACGTGTTCTGGGCCTGCGCGATCCTCTTCGTGGCGCTGATTCCGATCCTCTGGCTGGCCAAACCGCCATTCGGAAACGCGGGCGGAGCCGCCGCGCACTGACCGGTTCAGTATCTCGCCCCTCTTCCGCAACTGGTGCGGCGCAATACCTTCTGTTAGTTTCTGCCGCATGGCACAAACCCTTCGCATCATTAAGAAGTATCCGAACCGACGTCTTTACGACACGGAAATCTCCAGCTACATCACGCTGGAAGAAGTCCGCCAACTGGTCCTGGATGGCGAATCCTTCGAGGTTCGTGACGCCAAGTCGGGCGAGGACCTGACCCGCTCGGTGCTGCTGCAGATCATTGCCGAGCACGAGGAGCACGGGCAGCCGATGCTCTCGCCGCAGTTGCTCTCGCACATCATCCGTTTCTACGGGGATTCGCTGCAGGGCTTCATGGGGCCATACCTGGAGCGCAGCCTGCAGGTCTTCCTCGACCAGCAGCAGCAGTTCCGCGCCCAGCTGAACAGCCTGATGGGCCAGACCCCGTGGTCGATGCTCAACGAAATGACCGAGCGCAACCTCGACGTCTGGAAATCGATGCAGCGCGGCTTCCTCGACGCCGCCACCCAGCGCCCGCAGGCACCGCCGCAGCCGCCGCCGGCGGCACGACCGGCCAAGCCGGGCAAGAAGACCAGCTAAAGCGCTTTGCGCTGCGGCGCACTACGCGCTGCTAAGCAATAACTTCGGCTCCGCGGGAGCGTTGTGGGAGCGTTGTTGGAGCGAACCCTGTTCGCGAGTCCTTTGGGGCGATGCATTCAAAGGCATGAGCTCTTCGGAGCCTGCAATCGGGAAAGGCACGTCCCCAAAGGACTCGCGCACAGGGTGCGCTCCAACAAGGCTCCAGCCTGGGACTTGCAAAACATTCTCTCGTTGCCGACAGTGCGCGACTGGTTGCTGCGAATGAGCATGTATGTCCGGCAAGGAAATCACTGTCATCGGCGCGGGCCTCGTCGGCTCGCTGATCGCCACCCTGCTTTCGCAGCGCGGCTTCACCGTCAAGGTCTTCGAGAAACGCCCTGATCCGCGCACGGCCGGCTTCGCCGGTGGTCGCTCGATCAACCTGGCGCTGGCCGAGCGCGGCCTGCATGCCCTGCGCGCCACGGGTCTTGCCGACGACGTGCTCGCCCAGGCGGTGATGATGCGCGGGCGCATGATCCATGAGCGCGACGGCCACACCAACCTGCAGCGCTACGGTGTCGACGACAGCGAGGTGATCTGGTCGGTATCCCGCGGTGGCCTGAATACGCTGATGCTCGATGCCGCCGAGGCGGCGGGCGCCACCGTCCACTTCGACCAGTCGCTGCTCGCCGTGGACTTCGATAAGGGCACCGCGACGATGATCGACGCGGCCGGGCATACCCGTCAGGTCGACGCCCCGGTGCTGATCGGCGCCGACGGCGCCGGTTCCGCACTGCGTGGCGTGATGGCGAATGCCGTGCCTCTGGGTGAGCGCATCGAAGGCCTCGGCCACGGCTACAAGGAACTGGAAATTCCGCCTATGGCTGGCCCGTCGGGTCCCTTCGCCATCGAGCCGAACGCCCTGCATATCTGGCCCCGCGGCAGCTACATGTGCATCGCCCTGCCCAACCGCGAAGGCAGCTTCACCGTCACCCTGTTCCTGGCCAACGAAGGCGCTTACCCGAGCTTCGCCACCCTGCCCGATGCCGCATCCGCCGAGCGTCTTTTCCGCGACGACTTCGCCGATGCGCTCGCCTTGATGCCGGACTTCGCCGAGGACTACGACGCCCATCCCGTCGGCTCGCTGGCCACGCTTTACCTGGATCGCTGGCACCTGGATGGTCGTGCCCTGCTGATCGGCGACGCCGCGCACGCGATCCTGCCTTTCCACGGCCAGGGCATGAACTGCGGTTTCGAGGACGCGGCGGAACTGGCGACGCTGTTCGCCGGGGCCGGTGGCGATAGCGCCGGCGTGTTCGCCGAGTTCCAGCGCCGGCGCAAGCCCAACGCCGATGCGATCGCCGCCATGGCGATCGAGAACTACATCGAGATGCGCGACTCGGTTGCCGATCCGCACTACCTGCGCAAACGTGCGCTGGGCACCTTGCTGGCCGACCGCGCGCCGACGCACTGCATGCCGCGCTACCGCATGGTCACTTTCACGCACCTGCCTTACGCCTATGCTTACGAACGTGGCCGCGCACAGGACACCTTGTTCGAGCAATTGCTCAAGGGCCACGCCAGCGTCGATACCGTCGACCTGGACTCGGCGGTCGCCGCCCTGAAGGCGACGCTACCGCCGCTACCGGACATCGCCTTCGGATAAGCCCGCGGCTCCTGCCCGGCTTGTCCCTTCTCCTGGAGGGAGAAGGTGCCCGAAGGGCGGATGAGGGCGAGCCAGGCGAAGCGACATTCCGGTTAAAAGACCCGTGCGGCGCGCCGTCGCATGGACAAGCCCGCGGGCGCCCCGGACAATGGTCAAGATGACCGTCCCCGACCCCGCCAACGTCCTGCTCGAAGCCCGCCAGCTGAGCTTCTTCCGCCAGGACGAGCCGGTCTTCGGCCCGCTCGACTTCCGCCTGCTGGCGGGCCAGGTCGCCCTGATCGAAGGCGACAACGGCAGCGGCAAGACGACCCTGATGCGCCTGCTCACCGGCCTGCTGCATGTCGAGGACGGCGAGTTGTTGCTGCATGGCGCGCCGCTGACCCGCCAGGGCGCGGCCGGCGAGATTGCCTTCCTTGGCCATCAGCTGGGCCTGAAGAGCGACCTCACGCCGCGTGAGAACCTGCGGGTGACCGAAGGACTCTACGGGCGTCGGCGCGGGCTCGATCCGGCCACGGCGCTCGGCGCCGTCGGCCTGCTGGGCTATGAGGACGAACCGGTACGCCGGCTTTCGGCGGGGCAGAAGAAACGCGCGGCCCTGGCCCGGCTGCTGCTGATCCCTGCCGCCCTGTGGCTGCTCGACGAGCCCTACGCCAACCTCGATCGCGAGGGGATCGCCCTGGTCAACCGCCTGCTCGACCGGCACGCCCGCGAAGGCGGTGCTGCCCTGGTCACCAGCCACGGCGCGGTCAGCTTCGCCGGTGGCGAGCCGCAACGCATTCGGCTGCACGCATGAGGCCCGGCAGCACCAGCGCCGCCTGCGTCGCCCTGCTGCGCCGCGACCTCACCCTCGCCTGGCGCCGCCGTGGCGATATCGCCATGCCGGTGCTGTATGCGCTGATCGTGGTCACCCTGTTCCCGTTCGCGCTGGGGCCGGATAGCGCACTGCTGACGAGGATCGCCGGCGGCGTGGTCCAGGTCACCGTCCTGCTGGCGATGCTGCTCGCGCTGGACATGATGTTCCGTTCGGATATCGAGGACGGCTCGATCGAACAGCTCATGCTCGCACCGCAGCCGCTGGCCCTGATGCTGGCGATGAAAATTCTTGCGCACTGGATCACCGCGGCCTTGCCGCTGATCATCGTCGCGCCGCTGCTGGCCGGCATGTTGCACCTGCCCTCGGCGGTGATGCCGGTTTTGATCGCTTCCCTGCTGCTGTCCACGCCCCTGCTCAGCCTGCTCGGCGCCGTGCTGGTGGCGCTGACGGCCGGCACGAGGCGCTCTGGTATGCTTCTCGCGCTGATGTTGCTGCCTTTGTGCGTACCGGTGGTGATCTTCTCCGCCGGCGCGGTCGCGGCCGCGCAGCAGGGCCTGCCCTGGATCGCGCCCATCGCCTGGCTCGGCGCGGCCTTGGCGATGACCCTGGTATTGGCTCCGCTGGCCTGCGCCGCGGCCCTCCGCATTGCCCTCGATGCCTGAGAAAATCACGACCCATGGCTAACTGGATTCCGCTCTGGCTGCACAAGCTCGGCTCGCCGCCGATCTTCTATCGCTTCGCTGGCGCGGTGCGCCCCTGGGCCCTCGCCCTGGCCCTGATCGCCGGCGCGATCGCGCTGTACGGCGGCCTGGTGCTGGCCCCGGCCGATTACCAGCAGGGCGATGCCTACCGGATCATCTTCATCCACGTGCCAAGCGCATGGATGAGCCTGTTCATCTACGGGATCATGGGGGTGGCGGCCTTCATCGGCCTGGTCTGGCGGATCAAGCTGGCCGAGGTCGTCGCCATGGAATCCGCGCCGATCGGCGCCGCCTTCACCTTCATCACCCTTGTTACCGGCTCGCTCTGGGGCAAGCCGATGTGGGGCACCTGGTGGACCTGGGACGCGCGGCTGACCTCGGAACTGGTCCTGCTCTTCCTCTATCTCGGTGTGATCGGCCTGTATCATTCGTTTGAGGATCGCCGCCAGGGCGCCCGCGCCGCGGCCTTCCTGGCCCTGATCGGCATCGTCAACGTGCCGATCGTGCATTTCTCGGTGAACTGGTGGAACACCCTGCACCAGGGCTCGACCATCCGCATCCTCGGCCCTTCGCACATCGATGCGCGCATGCTCTGGCCCTTGCTGACGATGATGGCGGCGACCAAGTTCTATTACATCGCCAGCCTGTTCGGCCGCGTCCGCACCGACCTGCTCGACATGGAGAGCGGCAAGGACTGGGTGCGCGAACTGGCCACGAAGGAGGCCAGCCGATGAACGCCTTCCTCGCCATGGGCGGCTATGCGTCGTATGTATGGCCCGCCTTCGCCGTTTTCTTCATCGTGCTGATCGCCGATTACCTGTCGCCGGTGTTCCGCCGTCGACGCAACTTACGCGAACTGCGCGCGCGTCTCGCGCGCCAGGACGCCCGCAGAAAAGACAAGAGCAACGGATGAACCCGACCCGCAAACGCCGCCTCACCATCGCACTGCTGGTGATTGCCGCCGCCGCCGTCGCGGTCGGCCTGACCGTGTTCGCCCTGCAACAGAACATGAGCTACCTGTTCACGCCCAGCCAGGTGCAGGCTGGCGAGGCCACGAAATACCCGTCCTTCCGCCTCGGCGGCATGGTCAAGTCCGGTTCGATCCAGCGCGGCGGCGATTCGTTGAAGGTGAGCTTTATCGTGATCGACGCCGGTGGCGCGATGCCGGTCGAGTACACCGGCATCCTTCCCGACCTGTTCCGCGACAACCAGTCGGTCATCGCCACCGGCCGCATGGATGGCGCGCGCTTCATCGCCAACGAGGTCCTCGCCAAGCATGACGAGACCTACATGCCGCAGGAACTGAAGGACGCGATGGCCAAGGCGCACCAGAACAAGAAGATCGACGAAACCGCCCAGGACAAGCCGCAATGATCCCCGAACTCGGCCAACTCGCACTGATCCTCGCCCTGCTGCTGGCCCTGGCGCAGGGCGTGCTGCCGATCATCGGCGCATGGCGCGGCAATGCGACGTTGATGGCGGTGGCGCGCCCCGCCGCGGCGGGCCAGGCGGTCTTCGTCGGTGCGGCGATGGCGGTGCTGGTTTATGCCTTCCTGACCTATGACTTCTCGGTGGCCTATGTCGCCGACAACTCGAACCTCGCCCTGCCCTGGTACTACCGCATCACCGCGGTATGGGGCGCGCATGAAGGCTCGATGCTGCTGTGGGTTTTCATTCTCAACGTCTGGTCGGTGGCACTGGCCGCCTTCAGCCGGCAACTGCCCCCGGCCTTCCTCGCCCGCGTGCTTGGCGTGCTCGGTTTGATCGGCCTGGGCTTCGTCGCCTTCATCCTGTTCACCTCGAACCCATTCCTGCGCGAATTGCCCATGCCGGTGGATGGCGGCGATCTGAATCCCGTGCTGCAGGACCCGGGCATGACCTTCCATCCGCCGGTGCTCTACATGGGCTACGTCGGTTTCTCGGTCGCCTTCGCCTTCTCGATCGCCGCCCTGCTCGGTGGCGAACTGGAACAGGCCTGGGTGCGCTGGGCGCGGCCGTGGACGAATGTCGCCTGGGGGTTCCTGACCTGCGGCATCGTCGCCGGCAGCTGGTGGGCCTACGCGGAACTCGGCTGGGGCGGCTGGTGGTTCTGGGATCCGGTGGAGAATGCCTCGTTCATGCCCTGGCTGGTCGGTGCGGCGCTGATCCATGCGCAGGCGATCACCGAGAAGCGCGGCACCTTGCGCGCCTGGACCATCCTGCTTTCGCTGTTCGCTTTCTCGCTGTCCCTGCTCGGCACGTTCCTGGTCCGCTCGGGCGTGTTGACCTCGGTGCACGCCTTCGCCTCCGATCCGCGTCGCGGCCTATATATCCTCTGTTTCCTGATCGTCGTCATCGGCGGATCGCTGCTGCTGTATGCGATACGCGCACCCAAGGTCGTCGGCGGCAAGCCGTTCGCGGTGGTCTCGCGCGAAACCGCGATGCTGATCGGCAACCTGATGCTGACCACCGCCGCGGCGATGGTCCTGCTCGGCACGCTGTTCCCGCTGATCGGTGACGCACTGAACCTCGGCAAGGTCTCGGTCGGGCCGCCGTATTTCGGTTTCCTGTTCAACCTGCTGATGCTGCCGGTTGTCCTGCTGTTGCCGTTCGGCCCTTACCTGCGCTGGGGCAGGGGCGAGGCCGGCACGCTGAAGTCGGTGGCGCTGCGCGCCGGCATCGCGGCCATCGCCTGCGCGATCGCCGCGGCCTTCTTCGTCGACGGCAAGGCCAAGGCCATCGCCGGCGTCGGTGCCGCGGTGTGGGTCTGCGCCGGTACCCTGCTCTACGTCGCCAAGCGCTGGCGCGAGATGCCACGCGGCCGTCGCTATCCGGCCGAAATGGCCGGCATGCTGTTCGCCCACTTCGGCGTCGGCATCTTCGTGGTCGGCGTGCTGCTCTCCGAATCGCTGAGCGTCGAACGCGATGTACGCCTGGCACCGGGCCAGACCGAAACCGTCGGCGGCTTCGACTTCCGTTTCGACGGCGTGACCGAGACCACCGGCCCCAACTGGCGCGCCGACCAGGGCACGGTGATCGTCAGCCGTGACGGCAAGACCGTCGCCACCATGCACCCGCAGAAGCGCACCTACGCGCGTGGGCAAGTGCAGACCGAGTCGGCGGTCGATGCCGGGATCACCCGCGATATCTACGTCGCCCTCGGTGAACCGATGGATGCGAACGACATCGAAGGCGCATGGGCCTTGCGCCTGTATCACAAACCGTTTATCCGCTGGATCTGGCTGGGTGGCCTGTTCATGATGCTCGGCGGCTTCGTCGCCGCCGGCGAGCGCCGCTTCCGCGCCAAACGCGTGGCTACCGCCGAGTCGGTCGCCGGCACCGTGGAGTCGCCGGCATGAGTCGCATCCTGCCCCTGGTCGCCTTCCTGGTCCTGGCTTCGTTGTTTGGCTTCGGCATCTGGTGGAACACCCAGCATGACCAGACCGCGATCGCCTCACCGCTGATCAACAAACCGGCGCCGTCCTTCGACCTGCCCGTGCTTGGCGATCCGTCACGCAGCGTCAGCAAGGCCTCGTTGCTCGGCAAGCCCTACCTGCTGAACGTGTTCGCCAGCTGGTGCATCGAATGCGTGCACGAACACCCGTTGCTGATGACTGAGGTCAAATCGCTTGGCGTCGACCTGGTCGGCTACAACTACAAGGACGATCCGGCCGAGGCCAGCGCCTGGATCGAACAGCACGGCAATCCGTTCACCATGATTATCGCCGACCGCGATGGCCGCAAGGCGATCGACTTCGGCGTCTACGCCGCGCCGGAAACCTTCCTGGTCGATGCCCGCGGCGTCATCCGCTACAAGCGGATCGGGCCGATCACCCAGGACGTGATCGATCGCGAGATCAAACCGGCGATCGCGGCGCTGGCGATGGAGAAACGCTGATGCTGCGCATTCTTCTCGCTACTGTCGCGCTGTTGATCGCCACCACGGTTTTCGCCCAGGCGATCGAACCGTTGCCGTTCAAGAACCACGCGGAAGAAATCCGCTACCAGCAGCTGACCGCCAAGCTGCGCTGCCCGATGTGCCAGAACGAAACGCTGGCCGACTCGAATGCGCCGATCGCGCGCGACCTGCGTCACCAGATCTTCGACATGATGCAGGCGGGCAAGACCGACGAGGAGATCAAGACCTTCCTCGTCGACCGCTATTCAAATTTCGTGCTGTACGACCCGCCGCTCGAGCGCGACACGCTCCTGCTCTGGTTCGGCCCCGCGGTGATCCTCGTCATCGGCGCCATCGTGGTCGTGATGCAGGTCCGCCGACGCGCCCGTGCCGCCGCCGGGGCGACCCCTGGCGCATCCATCGATATCGATACCGGGGACGACTGGTGACGTTTGCTTTTTATGCCGTAGCCGTGGCGATGATCGCCGTGGCGCTCACCCTCCTGCTCGTTCCCCTGGTCCGCCACGGCCGGCGCGCCGGCCGTCCTCATGGCGTGTTCGTCCTCGCGCTCGTCGTCGCTTTCGTGGTGCCGCTGGCCACCGCCGGCCTGTACAAGCTGATCGGTACCCCGGCCACCATTGCCGGCGTGCCGAAACCGGTCGATCCGATGCAGGGCATCGACCAGGCGATCACCGAATTGAAGGCGCGCCTGGCCGCGCAGCCGAACGACCTCGAAGGCTGGCTCCTGCTTGGCCAGACCTACGGCATGCTGAAACAACCGGTCGATGCGCGCGGCGCCTACGACAGGGCGCTGAAGGTCGACGCGAACAACGGCGTCGCCATGGTCGGCTGGGCCGAGGCCGATTCGCTGGCCCGCCCGGACCACCGTATCGAAGGCCGGGGTCGCGAACTGCTGCAGAAGGCCGTCGCCGCCGATCCACAGAACCAGCGAGGTCTCTGGCTGCTCGGCATCAGCGACTTCCAGCAGGAGCAGTACGCCGATGCAGCGGCGACATGGCGCAAATTGCAGCCCATGCTCGATCCGAGTTCTTCGGTCGCCGCCGCGGTCGCCGCGCAGATCGCGCAGGCCGATGCCAAAGCCGGCGGTGCGACGGTGGCCGCCGACGGCCCATCGCTGAAGGTCGAAGTAAGCCTCGATCCTGCGCTTAAGGCCAAGGTTGCCGAGGGCGACACCTTGTTCGTCTTCGCCCGTGCCGAGAACGGTCCGCCGATGCCGCTCGCGGTTGCACGCCTGCAGGCTTCCGCCCTGCCCGCTTCCGTCACCCTGACCGACGGCATGGGCATGACGCCGCAGTTCAAGCTGTCCTCCGTACCGCGCGTCTATGTCGCGGCACGCATCAGCAAGAGCGGCCAGGCGATCGCCCAGGCCGGCGATCTCGAAGGCGATGCCGGCGTGCTCGACGTGGCGACGAAAGCGCCGATCCATATTACGATCGACCGCACGCACTAGAGATAAGGATTGCCATGGGCGACGCGCGCCGTTATTACGACCTGTCCTCGCCGTTTTCCATGAAGCGCGGCGGTGAATTGCACGGCGCGCGCGTTGCCTATGAAACCTGGGGCACGCTCTCACCCAAACGCGATAACGCGATCCTCCTCCTCACCGGCCTCTCGCCAAGCGCGCATGCTGCCTCGAACGCGGAAGATCCCAGCGAAGGCTGGTGGGAAGGCATGCTCGGCGCCGGCAAGGCGATCGATACCGATCGTTACTACGTCATCTGCATGAACTCGCTCGGCAGCGACAAGGGCTCGACCTGCCCCGCCTCGGTCGATCCGCGCAGCGGCAAGACCTACCGGCTGGATTTCCCCGAACTCGCCCTGGAAGACGTCGCCAACGCCGCGCATGAATTGGTCGCCGGCCTCGGCATCGAACGCCTGGCCTGCCTGATCGGCTGCTCGATGGGCGGCATGAGCGCACTGGCCTATATGGTCCTGCACCCGCGCAGCGTGCGCACGCATATCAGTGTCGACACCGCGCCGCAGGCGCAGCCCTTCGCCATCGCGATTCGCTCGCTGCAGCGCGAGGCGATCCGGCTCGACCCTAACTGGAACAACGGTCAGTACGACGACGAGCATTACCCGGAACACGGGATGAGCATCGCGCGCAAGCTCGGGGTCATCACCTACCGTTCGGCGATGGAATGGAACGGCCGCTTCGCCCGCATCCGTCTCGACGCGGAGCAGCGCGAGGACGAGCCTTTCGGCTTCGAGTTCCAGGTCGAGTCTTACCTCGAAGGCCATGCGCGTCGTTTCAACCGCACCTTCGATCCGAACAGCTATCTCTATCTCTCCCGCGCCAGCGACTGGTTCGACATCGGCGAATACGGCGGCGGCAGCGCCAGTGAGGGATTGAAGCGGATCCACCTCGACAGCGCCCTGGTCATCGGCGTCAGCACCGACATCCTGTTCCCGCTGGAACAACAGGAGGCCATCGCCACCGGGCTGAAGGCCGCCGGCGCCGAGGTCGAATTCGTCGCCCTGGACTCGCCGCAAGGCCATGACGCCTTCCTCGTCGACATCGAGAACTACGGCAGGGCCATTGGTGGTTTCCTGCGCAGCTAAGGCCTCTGATATCATCGGTCCTTGTACGCAAGACCCGAAATATCGAGAACCCTATGATTACCATGGAATTTCCCGGCTGTCGAAAACTGATCGAAGCGATTGACGCCTCGGTCGGCAAGCCGACCACGCCGGCGATCACCGACGACCTGCGCAATGCGCTGTGCCGGCTGATCCGCGACAAGGACGTCCAGCTTCCCGCCTGCGTTTTCGAATCGGCCGGCGACCATTACGCACGCCGCGAGCTCTATCGCAGCGACGAGCACGGCTATAGCGTCGTCGCGATGACCTGGGGCCCGGGCCAGGGCACCCTGATCCACGACCATTGCGGCATGTGGTGCGTCGAGGGCGTGTGGAACGGCGCGCTGGAGATCGTCCAGTACGAACTGCTCGAGCACGAGGAGCAGCGCTATCACTTCCGCCCCGTCGGCTCGATCCAGGCCGGCCCCGGCTCCGCCGGCAGCCTGATCCCGCCGCACGAGTACCACACCATCCGCAACCCCAGCGACGACGCCATCGCCGTCAGCCTGCACATCTATTCCGGTCGCATGACCCAGTGCGCCGTGTTCAAACCCGAGGGCGACGACTGGTACGAGCGCAACGAGCGCCAGCTGGGGCTCGACCGCGTCCATTGAATCGGACATAATTCACGCCCGTTGCCGAAATGGCGGAACTGGTAGACGCGACGGACTCAAAATCCGTTTCTGGCGACAGAGTGTCGGTTCGATTCCGACTTTCGGCACCATGA
>DASYLE010000174.1:0-4566 GCA_036009745.1 Luteibacter sp.
GTCCTCGCTTGGTGAAGCCAAGTCCCGTGATCCGGATAAGCCTGGCTCCCCGCCAGGCAATCCAGTCTTTACCGGATAACAAGCATAGGCAAGCGGCAGGTGTACGGCGTGTATAGCCTGCCGGTAGCTTCAGCCGCGCCAGACCATGCGGACCAGGGCGAGGCCGAGCAGGGTCATGGCCAGAGATCCGATCAGGTGGACGGCTATGTGGCCGGCAAACCACAGGTATTGCTGCCGCAGCAGCAATCCGGTCGCTTCGGCCGAGAAGGTCGAGAAGGTGGTCAGGCCCCCAAGGAAGCCGGTCATCACGAACAGGCGCAGTTCCGGGGATATCGCCTGGGTGTGCACGATGACGCCCAGCATGCAGCCCATCAACAGGCCGCCGCCGAGGTTCGCGGCGAGCGTGCCCAGGGGTAGGTTGGGGAACAATGGATTCAGCATAACGCCCAGTACCCAGCGCAACCAGCAACCCAGCGCGCCGCCAATGCCTACGGCAAGAAATCCGGTCCAGCTCATGGTGTCTCCTTCGTTCCTGTCTCGTGCCGGACGGGAACGGGCACACGCCCGCGCCGCCGTCGTCCGGTGGTGCAGGCATCATCAACCTCGGCTTTCGCGGGGGCGGTTCGTCGTCGCGGCATCGAAGCGCGGGACCGGAGGCATGCCATCTCCGTGGTGCCTATCGTCAGTGCCTACCGGCACGGGGTCAAGGGGGATGCATCGTTTTATACTGCGAACGATCCTTGGAACCCCCTATGTCCGCTGATACCCGCGACCTCCGTCGCAGGCTGCCCTGGTTGCTGGCCGGCCTGGCGATGATCGGTCCGTTCTCCATCGACGCCATCTTCCCGGGCTTCCCGGACATCGGGCGCAGCTTCGGCGTGGGCGAGGTTGCCCTGCAGCAGACGGTCAGCGTGTACCTGATCGCCTATGCCGTGATGAGCCTGTTCCACGGCGCCCTGGCCGATGCCTATGGGCGGAAACCGGTGATGGTGATCGGCATGGCCATGTATGCAGCCGCTTCGGTCGGCGCGGCGTTGGCGACCACGTTCACCATGTTGCTCGCCTGCCGGGTCCTCCAGGGCGTCTGCGCCGGCGCCGGCATCGTCGTCGGCCGCGCGGTGGTGCGCGACACGCTGCATGGCGAGGAGGCGCAGCGGATGATGTCCAAGGTGATGATGATCTTCGGTATCGCCCCGGCGATCGCACCGATGGTCGGTGCCTGGTTGCTTGGGGTGGACGGCTGGCGCGGCATCTTCTGGGCACTGGCGGCGTTCACCACGGTGTTGACGTTGTCCGTCGTGTACTACCTGGACGAGACCCATCCGCCGCAACGGCGCACCATTTTTCGCCCGAAACCGCTCCTGGCGGGCTATATGCGTATCGGCCGCGACACGTTGTTCTGGCCGCTGGTGATTGCCTGTTCGATCAACTTTTCCGGCCTGTTCCTCTATATCGCTTCGGCGCCGCGCCTGGTCCGCGACCTGTTGCACCTGAGCGCCCAGGGGTTCCCGTGGCTGTTCGTGCCGGTGGTCAGTGGCATGGTGCTGGGCGCTTTCTTCTCCGGCCGCCTGGCTGGACGCAGCAGCGCTGCGCGGACGGTGAACATGGGTTACGGCTTCATGCTTGCCTCGTGCGCGATCAATATCGTCCTCGCGCTTGCTTTGCCTGCACCAATGGTGCCGTGGTCGACGTTGCCTCTGGCGCTTTACGGCATCGGCGTGCAGATGGCCTTCCCGACGTTGACGCTGTTGTTGCTCGATCGTTTTCCGGAACAGCGCGGTGGGGTGTCTTCGGTGCAGGCGTTTGCCAGCCTGATGTGTACCGCCTTGGTCGCCGGCGTGTTGTCACCGTTGTTGTCGGTGAACATGATCGGGCTGGCGCTCGGTGGGACGGCGTTCTGTGGGGTTGGGTTGGTGGCGTGGCGCTGGTATGCGCGGCTCGCGGCGCGTGAGGTGGCGTTGCATCGCACTGCGGCGATCGACGAGGCTGTGGCTCAGGCTGAGTTGCAGGAGCCGGGCTAGGGGCTTCGCGATCGTGAGGGAGGCGCTGCGCGCATCGTTTGGAATGCCCGCTGCCGCGGGTATGAGGCCGTGTGGCGTCTGGCCTTGGGGCCGGACCTTTCACGCTGGCCACATAAGATACATGGCGATCAGCCGGCGGCCCCCGCGGGGCGGGGCACGCGATCGTGGCCTCTCTGGGTTACTTTTCTGGGCCCCCATTCCAGAAAAGTGACTCGGCCACCGGCAGTAGGGCGAAACCCCGGCGCCATAGACGCCGACACGAATGCGAAAGAGCCGCTAACGGAGATCGAGAGGCAACCCTCGTTCGCGCAGGAAAGCCTGTGCCTCGAGCGAATCATCGGTGAACCATGCACGCGTCGAGCCGAGGCGAAAGCTGTAGCCCCATGCGTCCATATCCTCCATCAACCGGTCGCGACCCACCCCAGGCAAGGCATCGGCGAGCACGATCTGCAAATAGCAGGTGGCGTCCTCTTCCTCGATGGAGTCGGTGGCATCGGTATGCACGGCGGCACGCAACTTGGCGGGCAGGACGAGCAGGTGGCAGGCCTCGTGGAGCAGGGAATGCACCGGGGTATCGGCGCGCGCGTAAACGACGTGGCCGATGATGCCGGCCTCGCTCTCGCCCCAGTAGCTGCCGGGAATCGGGGTGTCGTCGGCGACCGCCTCGAGGCTGAGGCCATAGCCGGCCAGCAACGCGCGCGGCGCATCGTAGCCGAGCTGGCCGACGCGGAGGACGCCGTTCGAAGGATCGGTACTCATCGGGTTTCTTACACCATCGTCCCGGCGAGGCCGGGACGATGGTGGTTCATGTCGTGGCGGGCTTGATGTCGGGCAAGGCGACGGAGAGCTCGAGCACTTCGTGGCCGCTGTCGCGTTCGAGGCTGACGTTCACCGCCTCGACGTCGACGTTGACGTACTTGCGGATCACCTCGAGCAGCTCGTTGCGGAGCAGCGGGAGATAATCGGGACCGCCGCGCGTTGAGCGTTCCTGCGCGACGATGATGCGAAGACGTTCCTTGGCGACGCCGGCACTCGGCTCGGGCTTGCGCCGCAGGAAATCGAGAATACCCATGCTCAACCTCCGAATACGCGCTTAAGGAAGCCCTTCTTCTGCACATCGATGAAGCGCAGCGGACGTTCTTCACCGAGAATGCGAGCCACCGTGTCAGTGTACGCGTGACCGGCGTGCGAATTCGGATCGAGGATGACGGGAACGCCGGCGTTCGATGCGGCGAGCACGTTTTCCGATTCCGGAATCACGCCGACCACATTGATGCCGAGGATCTCCTCGACGTCCTTGACGCTGAGCATCTCGCCCGCTTCGACGCGCACCGGGTTGTAACGGGTCAGCAGCAGGTGCTGGATCACCGGGCCGTCGCCGCGCTCGGCGCGTCGCGTCTTGCTGGCGAGCAGGCCGAGGATGCGATCGGAGTCGCGTACCGAGGAGACCTCGGGATTGACCACGACCACGGCGTGATCGGCGAAGTACATCGCCAGGTGCGCGCCCTTCTCGATGCCGGCCGGCGAATCGCAGACCACATAGTCGAAACCTTCCTTGGCCAGGTCGTCGAGGACCTTTTCGACGCCTTCCTGGGTCAGTGCGTCCTTGTCGCGGGTCTGCGAGGCGGCCAGCACGAACAGGTTCTCGTGCCGCTTGTCCTTGATCAGTGCCTGCTTGAGGGTGGCTTCGCCGTGGACGACGTTGATGAAGTCGTAAACGACACGCCGCTCGCAACCCATGATCAGGTCGAGGTTGCGCAGGCCGACATCGAAGTCGATGACGGCGACTTTCTTGCCGGCGATGGCCAGACCCGTGGCCAGCGATGCGCTGGTGGTGGTCTTGCCGACTCCGCCCTTGCCGGAGGTGACGACGATGATTTCAGTCAATGGTGTGTCTCCGCAGTGTTCGGTGCGCTTTTCGTCAGAGCCTGGCGATCAGCAGTTTTCCATTGTCGAGCCAGCATTGCACGGGCTGGCCCTCGAGATCCTTGGGAATTTCCTCGAAGACACGGTAGTGGCCGGCGATGGCCACCAGTTCGGCCCGGAATTCCGAGCAGAAGATCCGCGCGCCCTCGTCGCCCTGCGCCCCGGCCATGGCCCGGCCGCGCAGGCTGCCGTAGACATGGATGGAGCCGTCGGCGATGACTTCCGCGCCATTGGCGACCGCCGAGGTCACCACGAGGTCGCGGTCGCGAGCGTAAATCTGCTGGCCTGAACGGACGGCACCACCTTCGTGGCGCTGCGCGGTATGCGCGGCCGGTGGCGCGTCGTCGGCATGGATCGGCTGCTGGCGCGGGGCCGGTTCCGGACGGGACGCTTCGCGCGCAGGCGCGGCAACCTCGCCGCCCACCGGTTCATAGGCGGCGCGAAACTTGGCGATCAGCGGCAGACCCATGCGGACCGCGAGGTCCTCGGTCTCGCTGGTCCCGTAGGCCAGGCCGACCGGCAGCATGCCGGCGCTGCGGATGGCTTCGAGCATGGCGTCGACGATGCCGTCGTCGGGCAGCTTCGCGAGGTGGCTGAGATCCAGGACCACGGCGGCGCG
>DASYLE010000175.1:0-3864 GCA_036009745.1 Luteibacter sp.
ATGCTCCAGTTGCCTATGTCGGCGTTGATGCCTTCGCCGCCTTCCTGGCCGTCCGCGCCGAGCGTGTACAGGTCGTATTCGCCGTGCGTGCCCGGATTGTCGTAGTGATAGTCGAAGCCCCACGGATCCTTGCGCATGCCCTGCACGTAGCCGCCTTCGCGCCAGTTGCGGATGGTCGTATCGCCGGGCTTGGTGACCAGCGATTGCAGGCCCTGCTCGGTGTTCGGATACTTGAAGTTGTCCATGCGGAACAGGTTCAGGCCGGTCTCGTAATTGCGGATATCCTGCTTGGCCTTGGCGATCTGCGCATCGTCGATGCGGCGGATGACGTTCGGCGCGACCAGCGCCGCGAGGATGCCGAGGATGACCACCACGACCATGATTTCGATCAACGTGAACCCGGCGGCGACACGGCGAGCGCCGGCGCCAGTCATGCGTGGGCTGCGACCTGGAATGCCGATGCTGATATCTCTCATAGTCATTGAATCCTTCGGAGGCTCGACGACGAGCGTGCGTGATTGAAGCGGCGTGAAGTACCTGGAACGCGGCCGGCGTCCTTGAGCGCAATCCATCGCCTGCCGCGCAGCGCGCCGGATCATAACAAAGCACAATGTCAGCATGAGTGACGGTCTCCCAGCGGCGACAACCGCGCATCCCGGCCAACCGCATGCCGCTCAACCTATAACGCGGCGGCAGACGCTGTGGGTTATGGGACTGCTCGGCGGGGTCGCGATTGCGCTGGCCTGCGGGGGTGAGGCAGCGCGGCTGGCGCTGCGTTACGAGCGGGTTGCCGTGCTCCACGGCGAGTACTGGCGCCTGCTGACCGGCCATATGGTGCACGGGTCCACCGCGCATCTTCTATTAAATATGGTCGGGCTGGCCCTGATAGCCGGCCTGTTTCCCAGCCACTATTCGTGGCGCCAATGGCTGTGGATCCTGCTCGCGAGCCTCGCCTCGATCGCGGTCGGGTTTGTCTTTTATGAGCCACAGCTGGAGTGGTACGTAGGCCTCTCGGGGTTGTTGCATGGCCTGCTGGCCGCCGGCGCGCTCGCCTGGTGGCGGCTGGAATCCAAGCCCCTGGCCGCGGGCCTGAGCCTGGTCCTCGTCGCAAAGCTGGCCTGGGAGCAATTTCACGGCGCCCTGCCGTTTTCTGGCGACATGCCGGTCATCGTCGACGCACATCTATATGGGGCGTTGGGCGGGTTTCTGGCCGGTCTCGGCATCTGGCTACGCATGTCATTGAAAAGGCAAGTCTAGCCCTCACGCCATCCATCGTTATAATCGCGCGCCCCGACGCCCGGCAGCATTGCCGGCAGCGTCGTTCTGTAACCAACCGCCGACCGTTTTGCCTATGACCTTTGCTTTCGTATTTCCCGGCCAGGGCTCGCAATCGGTCGGCATGCTGAATTCGCTCGCCGCGGCCGAACCGCTGGTCGGCGAGACCTTCGCCGAAGCATCGGGCGTGTTGGGCTACGACCTCTGGAAGCTCTGCCAGGAAGGACCCGAGGAGCTGCTTGGCGCCACCGAACGCACTCAGCCGGCGATGCTGACTGCCGGGATCGCCACCTGGCGGGTATGGCGCAAGCACGGCGGTGCGATGCCGGCGGCCATGGCCGGGCATAGTCTTGGCGAGTATTCCGCCCTGGTCGCTTCCAACGCCCTCGATTTCGGGACCGCTGTCGCCCTGGTTCAATTTCGCGGCCGGGAAATGCAGGCCGCGGTGCCTGCAGGGCAGGGCGCCATGGCCGCCATCCTGGGTGTCGACGACGATGTGGTCGTGGAAGCCTGCCGCGAAGCGGCTCAAGGCGACGTGGTACAGGCGGCGAATTTCAACTCTCCCGGCCAGGTGGTGATCGCAGGCGCGGCTGCGGCCGTGGACCGGGCAATCGAGCTGGTGAAGGCGAAAGGGGCTAAACGAGCGATCAAGCTGCCGGTAAGCGTGCCGTCGCACAGCCCGCTCATGACGCCGGCAGCACTGCGATTGCGCGAACGCCTGCAGACGACGGCATTCGCCAAGCCGGAAGTACGCGATGTCTATACTGTCGACGTGCGCAAGCAGGGCGACGCGGAAAGCATTCGCCAGGCACTGGTCGAACAACTCGTAAAACCGGTGCGTTGGACTGAAACCATCCAGGCCATCATCGCCGGCGGCGCTCGCGTCATCGTCGAGTGCGGACCGGGACGCGTGCTCACCGGCCTGAACCGTCGCATCGAGAGAAACAAGGAAATCGCGATGCTCGCGATCGAAGACGCCGAGTCGCTGCAGGCGGCCGCGCAGGCATGTAAGGAGTCGGCATGAATTCGCCCCAGGGTCCAGTAGGGAAGGATCCAGCTGTACAGGATGTTGCGCTCGTTACGGGTGCGTCGCGCGGCATCGGTCGCGCCATTGCGCTTGAACTGGCGCGTCGCGGCGTGATCGTGGTCGGCACGGCAACCAGCGAAGCCGGCGCGCAAGGCATTGGCCAGGCGCTCACCGAAGGCGGCTACAAGGGTCGCGGACTGGTGCTGGATGTCTCGAAGCAGGAATCGGTCGAAGCGGCGCTTGCCGACATCGAGGCGCACGAAGGCGCACCGAGCGTCCTGGTCAACAACGCCGGCATCACGCGCGACAACCTGTTGCTGCGGATGAAGCCGCAGGAATGGGACGAGATCATGAACACCAATCTCGGCTCCGTTTACCGGCTCTCCAAGGCAGTGCTGCGCGGAATGATGAAAGCGCGGCGCGGACGCATCATCAGCATCGCTTCCGTCGTCGGCGTGATGGGCAACGCCGGCCAGACGAACTATGCCGCCGCGAAGGCCGGCATCATCGGATTCTCGAAATCCCTCGCGCGGGAAGTCGGTTCGCGCGGCATTACCGTGAACGTCGTTGCGCCGGGTTTCGTGGCCACCGACATGACCGCTTCGCTTGCAGCGGAACAGCAACAACAGCTGGTTACCCAGGTCGCCCTGGGTCGTCTCGGCACCCCGGACGACATCGCCCATGCGGTCGCGTTTCTTGCGTCGCCGCAGGCGGGCTACATCACCGGCGAGACGCTGCACGTCAACGGCGGCATGTACATGGTTTAGCGCTTGTCAAGTCATAGCTTCGCGGTTGTGGACGGTCCTTATCAGAAATGTTGGCCGCTACAGCCTCTTAACTTAGAATACGCCCCCCGTACGACCCACCCAACCAGATATAAGGGTCGGTCTTTGCGAAGGGTTCAGCAGTCTCACACAGGACTCGTACACCAATGAGCAGTATCGAACAGCAGGTTAAAGCCATCGTCGCCGAACAATTGGGGGTTAAAGAGGAAGAGGTCACCAACGACGCTTCCTTCGTCGACGACCTGGGCGCTGACTCACTCGACACCGTCGAGCTGGTGATGGCGCTCGAGGAAGAGTTTGAAACCGAAATTCCGGACGAAGACGCCGAGAAGATCACGACCGTGCAGCAGGCGATCGACTACATCACCGAACGTCGCAGCCAGGCCTGATCCAGGGCCCGGGGCTCCGCAGACGCGCAATGGTGCGCGTCGCGTGCGGCAGCTAAGGTCAATCGCCGGTCAGCCATGGATGGCGATCCGGTGCGCCACCGAAGGGAAATCCCTTTTGCAATCCGCCATCTCGAGGTGATCGCTTGTCAAAGCGGCGTGTCGTCATCACTGGTCTTGGCATCGTGTCTCCCGTCGGCAGCACGGTGGTGAGCGCGTGGCAGAACATACTTGCGGGCAAGAGCGGCATCGGTCCGATCACCCGCTTCGACGTGAGCGCCTTCCCGGTGCGCTTCGGCGGCGGGGTCGCGGACTTCGAGGCGGAAAAGTACCTCTCGCCGAAGGAACTGCGCAAGATGGATCCGTTCATGCACTACGGCTACGGAGCCGC
>DASYLE010000176.1:0-11497 GCA_036009745.1 Luteibacter sp.
ACCTGCCTGGCTTTACCTGGGCCCGCCAGGGCCAGATCCGCCTGGTCAAGGATTGGAACAAGACCTGGTGGCTCGGCATTTCGCTTGAGAATCCGCAGACGACCTTCTACAACAGCCCGAACCAGTCGAAGGCGCCGGTCACCTCGGTATTCAACATGGCTGCGGGTTCCGGTTTCGACTCGGCCAATACCCTGTCGCTTAACCATATCCCCGACGTGGTCATCAAGCTTGCCGCCGATCCGGGATACGGTCACTACGAGCTGTTCGCCCTCGGTCGCGCCTATTACAATCGTTACGGCGGCAGCAATCATGACGTCTACGGCGGCGGTTACGGCTTCGGCGTGGTCCTGCCGCTGGTCGAGAAGTTGCTCGACTTTCAGTTGTCCGGCATGAGCGGCAAGGGTATCGGTCGCTACGGCAGCGCGCAGATGCCCGACGTGACGTTCCGTCCGGACGGCAGCATCGCCCCGATCAAGGAAAACATGCTGCTCGCCGGCCTGACCCTGCATCCGAATGCGGATTGGGACATCTACGGCTTTGCCGGTCGCGAAAAGCAGAAGAAGGAAGCCTTCGACTACAACGGCGTTCCGCTCGGCTACGGCAACCCGCTCTACAACAACAGCGGTTGCGACACCGAAGGCGCCGCTTCGTCGCTGTGCGTCGGCAACAGCAAGGAAATCTGGCAGGGTACGCTCGGCTTCTGGTGGAAGTTCTACCAGGGCAAGTTCGGCAAGATGCAGTTCGGCGCGCAGTACTCGCACACCGAACGCGAAGCCTTCGAGGGTATCGGTGGCAGCCCGAGCGCCAAGGAAGACATGGTCTTCACCAGCTTCCGTTACTACCCGTTCTAAGGGCGTAGCGAAACGGTTATCGGAAAGGAGTTCGACCCAGGGACGGAAAACGGCGGGCTTTTGCCCGCCGTTTTTTTTTCGGGATCAGGGTGGCGCGGCGACCGCCACGTCACCTGTCGGCGCCGTGCTCCAGCCGCCACCAAGGGCCCGGATCAGGTCCACGCTCGCCTGCAGGCGGCGTGTCCGGACCGCTTCGGCCAGGCGCTCAGCCTGCAATGCCGCGGTCTGCGCTGTGACTACATCGAGGTAATTCACCGCGCCCTCGCGATAGCGGTTGGTCGCGATCGCCTGCGACTGCTTTGCCGCCGAGGTGGCGTCATCCTCATTCTGGGCTTCGCGACCCAGTTCATCGAGCAGCGACAGATTGTCCTCGACCTGCTGGAAGGCGCCCAGCACCACGCCGCGGTACCGTGCCGATGCCTCGTCGAAAACAGCCCGGGCCTCGCGCTCCCGTGCGCGGCGCAGGCCGGCGTCGAAGACGCTTAGCGCGGCAAGGGGACCGACCGCCCAGTAACGGTTGCCGGCAGTAAGCAAGGTTCCGTGGCCGGTGTCCTGCCAGCCGAAGGCGGCGGAAAGGCTGATGGTCGGGTAGAACGCCGCGCGTGCGATACCGATTCCCGCATTGGCAGCGAACGTACGACGCTCCGCTGCCGCGATGTCTGGACGTCGCTGTAGCAGGAGCGAAGGAACTTCCCGGGGAATCGCGGGCAGGGCGATCGGCGTCGTCGCTGATGGCAAGGCGAAGGTCGACGCAGGTGTGCCGCTCAGGCTGGCGATCGCGTGTTCGGTCAACGCCCGCTGCGCGGCGACCTCCGAAGCCTGTGCCATGGCATCGGACAACTGCGCCTTGGCGCGCGAGACGTCGAGGCCGGATGCGATGCCGCCGGCATGACGGTTCTGGGTGAGCTTCAGGGCCTTGCGGTAGGCATCGATCGAATCGCCGAGAATCCGGGCCTGTACGTCGAAACCACGCAGGCGAATGTACTGATTGGCCAATTGCGCTTCCAGGCTGAGCCTGACCGAGGCCAGGTCAGCCTGGGCCGCCTGTGCCTCGGCCTTGCCCTCGGCGACTTCGTTGCGTACGCGACCCCACAAATCCAGCTCGTAGTCGGCCACGATGCCCACGGTGTCGGCGTCGTACTCGTTCGGCTGGTCACTTCCGCGCAGAGGACGCAGGTTCGATTGCCGGTTGTTGGTCGGTGACGCTGTGACGGCCATATGCGGAAACAGCCCGGATCGGGTCTGGCTTTCGAAGGCGCGCGCCTGGTCATAGCGAGCCAGTGCGACATCGAGATTCGGATTGGCCGCGTCAAGCCGGGCCTCCAGTCCGCCCAGCGACGCGTCGTTGTAGACGCGCCACCAATCGCCGCGCGCCGCGCCATCCGCGGGTGCTGCCGGGGACCACACATCGTCGCCCTTGAAGCTGGCGGGCATGTCCAACTCAGGTGGGTGATAAACCGGCGCCAGCGAACAGCCGCACAGGATCGCGGCCAGGCAGCCTGGCAGTACGCGCCGGATCGCGCGTCGGTCAACTCGCACGGGGCTGGCCATGGGCTGGCGCCTCCGCCGGCGTGGCGACACTGACCTGGTCGCCTTGCATCATGGAATCGGACGGGTGGTCGATGATGCGGTCGCCCGGCTCGATACCCCGGTCGATTTCCAGCGTGTCGCCGAGGTCCATGCCGATATGCACGTTGCGCAGCACGACACGGTTGTCCTTGCCGAGGACCGCAACCTGCGGCCCGGCCGCGCGAAACAGCAGTACGGTCGCCGGCAGGGTGACCACGGTGGCGCTGCTGGCCGTCGGCACGTTGACCTCGACATAGTCGCCAGGCATCAACTCGCTGTTCGGATTGTCGACCTCGAACTGAGCCAGCAGGGTTCCCGATGCCTGGTTGACGGCGCCGGAATTGCCGATGAGCCTGGCCCGGTAGGTTTTTCCGGGATGTTCGAGCACGTTCATGGTGACCTGCATGCCGGGCTTGATGGACGAGGCAAAGCCTTGCGGCACCTGCACGTATAGCCGCATCCGGGAGGTATCGGAAATGGTGAACAACGCAGGGCTCCCCTCGTTGTTCGCCGCGATCAGGTCGCCCACGTCGGTCATGCGTCGTGTCACCGTGCCACTGAAGGGTGCTGTGATGCGCTTGAACGATTCCATCGCGGCAAGTCTGTCCATATCGGCCTGCGCGGCTTGCACGTTGGCCTGTGCGGCTTCTGCCTCACCGCTCTTTTCGTCGGCTTCCTGATTGGACACCGAGTCGGAAAGAAGCAGGTTCTTCCAACGCTTGTCGGTTGTCGCGGCCAATCGCGCGTTCGCCCTGGCGCGAGCCAGGTCGGCCTTGGCCTGCTCGAACTGCTGATCCAGTTCGGGCGTGTCGATGGTACCGAGCACGTCGCCTGCTTTTACCTGGCTGCCGATGTCGCTTGTCCAGCTCTTGAGGTAACCGCCGACCCGCGCATGGATCGGCGCGCTGATCCACGCATCGAGATGGCCGGGCAGGGTCATCGCATGCGGTCCGCCGCTGGCCAGGGGCGCGGCCAGTTGCACGGTGGGTATTTGTTGCGCACCGTTCCATTTGACCAGCTCGCGGTAATCGTAGGCGCGGACGGACAGGCCGATAGCGGTGGATGCGACGGCCAGGATGAGACCGACGACGATGGCGCGTCTCAGGCGCGGCGTGCGCGCGGGCGCGGCGGCGACGGCATCATGCGACATGGGGGTTTTCTCCAAGGAGGGGGATGGGAAGGGATTCGGTCCGCTCGCGGCCGTGCACGATGCTGAAGATCACCGGCACGAAGAGCAGGGTGGCGAAGGTGGCGAAGAGCAGGCCGCCGATCACGGCGCGCCCCAACGGTGAATTCTGTTCCTGGCTCAGCGCCATCGGCAGCATGCCGATAATCATCGCCAGCGCGGTCATGCAGACCGGCCGGAAGCGCGTGAAGCCCGCTTCGAGGGCGGCCTTGACCGCATCGCCGTGCAATGCGAGGCGCTCGCGGCAGAAGCTGACTACAAGAATCGAGTTCGCGGTGGCGACGCCCATGCACATGATCGCGCCGGTCAGTGCTGGCACCGAAAGCGAGGTGTGGCTGAGGAAGAGCAACCAGACGATACCGGCCAGCGCCGCGGGCAGGGCGGTGATGATCACGAACGGGTCCAGCCATGACTGGAAATTGACCACGGTCAGCAGGTAGATCATCACCACCGCACCGACCAGGCCGAAAAGCAGGCCACCGAAAGCTTCGTTCATCGTGCCGACCTGTCCATGCAGGCTGACCAGGGTGCCCTTGGGGCGGGTGCTTGCGAACTGGCCCAGCACCTTCTGCACGTCGCCAGCGACGCCACCCAGGTCGCGATCCTGCACCGATGCATAGATGTCATAGGCCGGCATGATGTTGTAATGCGATACAACGGCCGCGCTGGGCTCGCGCGTGAAACTGGCGATGCCTCCCAGTACCTGGCTGGAGCCCTTGCCCGACGATGTCACTGGCATGCTGGCCAGGTCGGCCATCGAGTCCATCAGGTATTGCGGCGTTGCGGCGACGATCGCATAGGACACGCCGTTCTTGGGATTGAGCCAGAACGCCGGCGCCACCTGTGAGCTACCGGCCAGTGACGCAACCATGCTGTTGGTGACGTCGCGTTCGGTGATACCCAGGCCATCGGCGCGGGTACGATCGACGTGAACGTTCAGCTGCGGATAACTGGTGCTCTGTTGCAAGCGTACGTCGACGATGCCGGGAATCGCCTTGAGCTGCTTCATGATCTTCATGGCGTACGCTTCGTTGCCTTCGCGATCGCGGCCCGCGATCGCGATATCCAGTGGCGCCGGCGCGCCGAAGTTCAGGATCTGGCTGGTCATGTCCGCTGGCAGGAAGGCGAACTGGCTGCCGGCGAATTCACGTGGCAGCTTCTCGCGCAACGTCTTGACGAAGCCGGCGGCGGGGCTGTGGCCGTCTTTCAGGGTAATCTGAATATCGCCGTCCTGGGGGCCGATCGTGCCGCTGCTGCTGTAGACCAGGTTCACGCCGCTGATCGGCAGGCCAATGTTGTCGATCACCGAGTCGAGCTGGTCGGGCGGGATGACCTGGCGAATCGCCTGCTCGATACGATCGAACTCGGCCGCCGTCTCTTCCACGCGCGTACCCATCGGCGCGCGTACGTGCAAGGCGATCGATTCGGAGTCGATCGGTGGGAAGAAATCCCGCCCGAGAAAAGGCACGAGCGCGAAGGACGCCAGGACGAAGGCGAGAAAACCGATGATGAAGCGTCGGCGACTGGCCATCGCGACGACGAGCGTCGCGTAGTAGGTATCCCGGATCGCCGAGAAGCGCTGTTCAAAGCGTTGCTGGAAGCGGATCGCCGCGCTCAGCAGGGCCGGGCGACGCCTTGGCGGATGCTGGTCGCCTTCGTGGTGGTTGATAAAGCCATCTTCCGGGTGGTCGCCGGGGCCCTTTTCGGTCGTGTGCGGCTTGAGCAGGAACATCGCCATCGTCGGCACCAGCGTGCGCGACAGGATGAACGACGAGGCCATGGCGAAGATCACCGAGAGCGCCATCGGCCGGAACAGGAAGCCAGCCATGCCTTCGAGCAGGAACATCGGCACGAAGACGATGCAGATGCACAGCAACGAGACAAACGCCGGTCCGACGATCTGCTTCGCACCGTCCATGATCGCGGTGTGGACGTCCTTGCCCTGCTCCAGGTGCCAGTTGATGTTCTCGATGGTCACCGTGGCGTCGTCGACGAGGATACCGACGGCCAGGGCGAGGCCACCCAGGGTCATCACGTTAAGCGTCTGTCCGAATACCGCGAGCAGCACGATGGCGGACAGGATCGACAAGGGGATCGACACGGCGATGATTACCGTCGAGCGCCAGCTGCCCAGGAAGATCAGTATCATCACCGAGGTCAGCAGCGCGGCGATGATACCTTCCCGGGCTACCGAGCCAATGGCCGACTTCACGAAGATCGACTGATCGTTGAGCAGTGAGACTTTAAGCGATGGAGGCAGGGTTTCCTCAACCAGCGGCAAGAGTTTCTTGATGCCGGCGACCACGGCGAGGGTCGACGCATTGCCGTTTTTCAAGGCCGGCATCAGCACGGCGCGCTTGCCGTCGACGCGTACGATATTGTTCTGTGGAGGCGCGCCGTCACGGACATGCGCCACGTCGCCGATGGTGATGGTGGCGCCGTCGACAGTCTTGATCGGCAGGTCGTTCAGTGCATCGATCGCGTTCGGACTGTTGTTCAACTGCACGTGGTATTCATACGTGCCGATCTTCGCCGTGCCGACCGGAACGATCTGGTTCTGCGCGACCAGCGCATTGCCCACATCCTGCGCTGAAAGACCTTTCGCAGCGAGCGCCTGGGGATTGAGGTCGAGGGTGACCTGGCGTTGTTTGCCGCCGTAGGGCGTGGGAATCGCCACGCCGGGCACCGAGACCAGGGTGGGGCGCATGAAGTTCTGCGCCAGGTCGCGGATACGTGCCTCGGAAACGTCCTTGCTCGACAGCGCCATTTGCAGGATCGGCACGGTCGAGGCGTTGTAGTTGAGGATCAGCGGCGGCGTGATGCCCGGCGGCATCTGCTTGACCACGGTCTGCGAGATCGAGGTGACCTGCGCGGTTGCCGTGCGAATGTCGACGCCCGGCTGGAAGAAGATCTTCACCACACCGACCCCGGGCAATGACTGGGATTCGATATGCTCGATATCGTTGACCGAGGTGGTCAGCTGACGCTCGTAGTAATAGATCACGCGCCCGGACATCTGATCGGGTGGCAGGCCGTTGTACGACCAGACCACGCTTATGACGGGAATGCCGATGCTCGGGAAGATATCCGTGGGTGTTCGCAGCGCGGCCAGCGGACCGGCGATCAGGATGACCAGGGCCAGCACGACAAACGTGTAGGGGCGTGAAAGGGCGATCCGGACTAAGCCAAGCATGCGGGGATTCCGTGAGCGGCGGCGAGGTGGCGCGCGAGTAAGGCAGGCGCGCGGCCATACCCCGCCAGGGAGATGTCGACGGTGACATCATCGCGGCGCAGTCTTATGCCAACCTTTTGTGTCTGCCGGGCGCTCGATCTGGCGCCGTGGCGTGGCTTCAGGCCAGGGGGATCGTTATGCGCAGGTGCAGGCCGTGTCCGAAGGCCGAGTCGAGCAAGTCGATCCGGGCATCGTGCAGCTGGACGGCGCGGCGGACGATGCTCAGGCCGAGTCCGTAGCCTTTGGACGGACCGTCGGTTTCCCGATGGAATCGTTCGAATACGGCATCGTGCCGTTCGGGCGGGATGCCCGGTCCGTCGTCGCTGATGTCGATCACGGCATGACCATTTTCCTCGCGCAGGACGATTTCGACCTGGCCGGCGACCGGCGCGTAGCGCAGGGCGTTTTCGACGAGATTGCGAAACATGGCCGTCAGCGCGGCCTCATGGCCAAGCACGTATAGCTCGGGTGCATCGTGGAGCAGGCTGAGCGAGACGTCTTTCTCGGCGATCGGCGCGGCGAATTCCTCAATCACTTCCAAGGCGATCGCCATCAGGTCCAGAGGCGTACGCTGCTGCGACGCGGCACCAGCTTCCAGCCGCGCCAGGGCGAGGATCTGCTCTATGCGCCTGGCCAGCCGGGTCAGGCTTTGTTCGGCGCTTTTCAACGCGAACGATGTGTCGGCGGGGTTGCCTGCAATCGCCGCGCTTTCCAGATGGATCATGGTCGCGGCGAGCGGCGTACGCAGTTCGTGGGCGACATCGGCGTTGAAACGGTGTTCGCGTTCGATCGCATCCTCCAGTCTCTCAAGCTGCTGGTTGAGCGTGGCGATCAATGGCTTGATCTCCTGCGGTGTCTTGTCCAGCGCGATCAGCTGCCGGCTTCCGGGCGTGCGTTCGGCCAGCTGGCGCGTCAGTAGCGATAAAGGGCGCAATCCGCGGCGTACCGCCCAACTGACCAGTACGGTAAGCAGTGGCAGACCGATGACCAGTGGAAGGCTGTGTTCCAGGATCAGTTCCTGGGTGATCTTTTCGCGGTTGTCGTAACGCTCGCCAATGCGGATGGTCAGACCGACGCGGTTGCGCAGGGTGAAGATACGCCAGCGATGTCCGGCGTGATCGATGTCGCCAAAGCCCTGTTCGCTGTCGGCGGGCGGTGCGAGATCGGCGAGGTTTTCGGAAGCGAGGATCGGGCGGCCGAGTTGGTCGTATGCCTGGAAGCCGACCTCCGGCTCGTAATTGCGCCGGTGAACGGACACGATGCCTTCCTCCTTCATGCCCGGAGGCGCCGGGACCACGGCGCCTTCCTCCTGGTTCGAGGCAATGCCCTCGCCGTGGGCAATGAGGACGCCAAGGGTGCGCCCGGCCTGCGCCAGTCGCCCGTCGAGCAACTCGTTCATTTCCGTGGATTGCCGCTGGTAGCTGATCACGCCGAGCGGGATCAGCACGCCGACCATCACCGCGATGATCAGCCAGGTCAGGCGGCTGCGCAGGCTGCTCCTGCTCATTGGGGTTCCCTGGGAATCATGTAACCCACGCCGCGTATCGTGCGGATGACCTCGGGGCTGAGTTTGCGCCGCAACCAGTGCACCTGGACCTCGATCGCATTGCTCTCGACGATTGTATCCAGTCCATAGACCGAATTCTCCAGGCTTTCCCGCCGCACGATGCGCCCGGCACGCTCCATCAGCACCCGGAGCAGGGCGAACTCGCGTCGCGTAAGGGCGACCCGTTCGCCGCGAAACTCGACCTCGGCTGTGGCCAGGTCCAGGCGCAGTCCGCCGACCTGTACCAGATTGTCGGCCAGTCCCTGAGTGCGTCGGGCCAGCGAACGTATACGCGCGGAAAGCTCGCCCAGGTGGAATGGCTTGACCAGGTAGTCGTCGGCACCGAGATCGAGCCCGCGGATACGCGATTCGAGCGCATCGCGTGCCGTCATGACCAGGACCGGTGTCTTGATGCCGAGCCGGCGGGCGTGTGCCAGTACCTCCAGGCCATCCCTGTCGGGAAGGCCGAGATCGAGCAGGACCAGATCGGCGGCTTGCTGCTGCAAGGCTTCCGTTGCCGATTTGCCGTCGCGAAGCCAGGTCACCGCATAGGACTGCTGCTCCAACGCATGCCGGATCGCCTCACCGAACTGGTTGTCGTCCTCCACGAGAATGATGTGCACGTACGCGTTCCGTTAAGCGGCTGGCGTGGCGTAGCCTGCCGGGAGCGCCATCATCGCAAGCCAGGCTTACCGCCAACTTACGTCTGCCACGTCGGGGATGTTCCGCTGTCCACCGGAGCGCCGCAAGCGCTTTCGCTGCGTGCGAAATGAATTTGCCACGTTCCATCGTTATGCACACCCTGAGGTTTCAGGTTACCGCACCCGTTTCATCGAGCATGAACCAACACTGTTGGAGCAGGTCAAACAGCGGTCTCGTTCATCTACGATTGCTGTTTGCATGACGAATCGGGTAGGGTTTCCCCATGAAGTTCGCTTTCCGCACGATGTTCCGTCTGTTGTTGGTTATGGGGTGCACGTTGATGTGCGCCCTGTGCCTGGCCGCGCCCGCATCTGTCACGGCGGGTGCGTCGTCCATATTCGTCGTATCCGCTGTCGATGCGCATGTCGATGCGCCCGTGCCGCCTTCGTCGGAAGAGCCGATCGGATCGTTCTGTCCTGAGAGCGAACCGGGTTGCGAAGATATGCTGGCGCTTCCCGCCCATCCTACCTACCTCTTGGGCGACATTGCGTCCAAAGCGCCCGTTACCGGTCTGCATTCGCTCTGTAGCCGTCCACGCGCGCCGATGCTCCGCCCGCCCGACGCCTGAGCCCGCGCGCGTCCACCGCGACGCCGCCCGCGACAATCCATTCCGCAGGTCTGACGCGCCGTGATCGGCGTACGGGCCTTGCCCCCTTTATCGCATCCGACCCGTCATGAGGCCGTTTCGGCGCGTGCGTGTCATCCGCATCCCCCATCCAAGGACAGACCATGGAACGAATGATTGAAGGTTTCGATCGCTTCCGCCGAGAGATTTTCCCGGAACAACGCGAACTGTTTACCCGTCTTGCGTCCGGGCAAAGCCCGCACACCATGTTCATCACCTGCGCCGATTCGCGGGTCATGCCGGAAATGATCTTTTCCGCCCAGCCAGGCGAGCTCTTCGTCTACCGCAATGTCGGCAATATCGTGCCGCCGTACGCACAGCATGTCGCCGGTGTGGTGGCTGCGATCGAATACGCGGTGCGAGCGCTCAAGGTGCAGAACATCGTCATCTGTGGCCATTCGGATTGCGGTGCGATGAAGGCCCTGCAATGCCCGCACCTCCTCGCTGGCATGCCTTCCGTCGATAGCTGGCTGATGCACGCGGACGTTGCGCGTCACGTGGTGAAGGAGAACCTGGGTACCCTGGACGGCGACGTCGCGTTGCGTCGGCTGACCGAGGAGAACGTGGTCGGCCAGCTCGAAAACCTGCGCACCCTGCCGGCGGTCGCCGCGTCGATGGCCAATGGCAGTTTGCGTATCCATGGCTGGATCTACGATATCGGCCATGCGGATATCACGGCGTTTGATGCTCCCGAAGGCAGGTTCCGGCCGATCGTGCCGGGTGAGGGCAATTATCCCGAGGCGACGCCGCATGCGCGCTTCGCCTCGCCGATGTCGTCGGCTGCCTGAGACTATGAATATGCAAAGGTATTTTTCCCAAGGGCTGTTTGGACGCGACCTGCTTGGTTCCGTCGTGGTCTTCCTCGTCGCATTGCCCCTGTGCATGGGCATTGCCATCGCTTCCGGCATGCCGCCTTCGGCGGGCCTCATCAGTGGCATCGTCGGCGGTCTGGTGGTCGGATTTATCGCCGGTTCGCCGCTGCAGGTAAGTGGGCCGGCGGCAGGGCTCGCGGTGCTGGTATTCGAACTGGTTCGAACGCATGGCGTAGTCGCGCTCGGCCCGGTGGTCCTTCTGGCTGGCCTTATCCAGCTGGTGGCGGGCGTCTGTCGCGTCGGTGTCTGGTTCCGGATGACCTCGCCCGCCGTGGTTGCCGGCATGTTGTCCGGTATCGGCATCCTTATCGTGGCCTCGCAATCGCATGTGCTGCTGGATGCGATTCCGTTGGCCAAGGGCATGGAAAACTTCGCGGCACTGCCGGGCGCGGTCCTCGAGGCGCTTGGTGGCACCGGTATGGCCGCCCTTTCCGTCGGCCTTGCGACGATCGCGATCATGCTAGGTTGGGAGAAACTGCGTCCGGCACGCCTGAAAGCGGTGCCAGGTGCCTTGCTGGCGGTGGTCGCGCTGACCGCCGTCGTCCAGTACTTCGACATCGCGGTCAATACCGTCGATGTGCCGTCGAACCTGGCCTCGGCGATTTCTCTGCCGAGCTTCGGCAGTCTGTTCGGGCTTTTCGACTCGGCACTGATCGTTGCAGCGGTCACCTTCGCCTTCATCGCCAGCGCGGAAACGCTGTTGTCGGCGGCGGCCGTCGATCGGATGCACGATGGCGAGCGCACGAACTATGACCGGGAGCTGGCGGCGCAAGGTATCGGCAATATGCTTTGTGGCTTCCTTGGCGCGCTACCGATGACCGGTGTGATCGTCCGCAGCGCGGCCAATGTCCAGGCCGGTTCGGCCACGCGCATGGCGACGGTGTTCCATGGCGGCTGGATCCTGCTCTTCGCCG
>DASYLE010000177.1:0-5713 GCA_036009745.1 Luteibacter sp.
GCGCACAGGGTGCGTTCCTACAACGGCGGGTGTTCGCGCTCGTATGAGGTGGCGTGGGCCTTGTGCGTTGGTGTTTTAGGCTGCCGGTCCGTCGCGATTCGCGGCCACATCCCGAACGCCCAGCTGCTTGTACAACATCCACCAGGCAACAGCGCCGCCAATGCCAAGCAGTGCGGCGATCCACGTATGGAAGGCCACCGCATTGGTCATGATCGACGGAAACAGCCAGCTACCGAACCTCAGGGCGAGGTAGTGCAGTTCACCGATCACCGCGAGAACAGCCAGTAGCAGGAAGCCCTGGTTGCCGGTGCGCCGCCATGCCTTGAGCATGAAGGTGAGGATGACCAGGAGGCTGACGAACGAGATGATCTGCGGCAGCGAGAGATACAGAAATCCGAACAGCGCCATGATTCCCCCTTGAGTCGTAGCTGTAGTTTGCGCCGCACTATCCTGCGGGCGCGGGGGAGTATGGGTGTGATCGACGCTCTGGGTAAAGCGCTGAGCCTCAGCGGCTGGCCAGCACCACGGGCGTCGGAAACACGGCGCGGCCGAACCAGCGTTCGCGTTCTTCGCGGCAGCCGGGGCTGCCCATGGTGAACTTGCGGCAGATCGTCGGGCGCTGATCGTAGATCGTGCACCGCGAGGTATTCGGGTCGACGGCCGCGCACCAGCCGTCTTCGCCCTTCGCGAGGGTATCGGGCCCATGGCTGTTGCGCTGAACCAGCCATTCGGGGACGTCGTCCTCGGGCATCAGCACGACGGTGAGCTGGCAGCAGGCTGCCTCGCAATCGCTGCAACTAACGGAGGGGTCGACGCTCTCGACGTAGCGGTCGGGTGAAGCATTCATGGCGTTGCTCGCTCGATCTGGGTCACGCGGCGGAGCGCCGGCTTGATGCCGTCGCCATGCGCCGGCTGCAGATCACTGAGTGGTCATCAGGCCTT
The DNA here is from genome assembly GCA_036009745.1 of Luteibacter sp. Classification (GTDB taxonomy): domain Bacteria; phylum Pseudomonadota; class Gammaproteobacteria; order Xanthomonadales; family Rhodanobacteraceae; genus Luteibacter. Next base: position 943 of record DASYLE010000177.1, read on the forward strand.
GATGGCCCCGGGTGCCGGGGCTGGCCGCAAACGATGACATGTGTAGCGCGGCCACGCGCCACCGTGTCGACCGGCGCGTGGGAGGGGGCGCCTATTGTAGTCCATGGCAAGGAAGAGCGTTGGCGGCCGTGCCCCCGGGGTCGAATGGCTACCTCGGAGTGCCCATGGGAATCATCCCGATGCTGCCCAGCCATGTTTCGGCCAGGTCGGGCCAGTGGGTGATGGGATTCGCGGTGGGCCGCAGTCCGAAGGCGTGGCCGCCGTGGGGGTAGAGGTGCATTTCCACCGGTACTTTGGCGTTCTTCAAGGCGGTGTAGTAGACCAGTGACTGGTTTATGCCGTCCACGTAGTCGTCCTCCGCCTGGAGCAGGAAGGTCGGTGGTGTCTCTTTGGAGACCGGGACGTTGGGGTTCAGCGTATTGGCTTCGGTTGCCAGATGGCCCGGATAGATCGCCAAGGCGAAATCCGGGCGGGCGCTTTCCTTGTCGGCCGCGTCGACCGGTGTGTAGAAGCTGCGCTTGAAGTTCGTACTCAGTTCGGCCACCAGGTAGCCGCCGGCTGAGAAGCCGAGCACGCCCACCTTGTGGGGATCGATGTGCCATTCCGCGGCGTGCGATCGCACCAGCCGTAGTGCTCGCTGGGAATCCTGCAACGACGGCATCGACAGCTGCAGATTGTGGGGACGACAATCGCACTTCCACTCGTAGGGCTTGCCTGGAACGCGATACTTCAGCAGGACGCAGGTGACGCCTTTTGTCGTCAGCCAGTCGCAGACGTCGGTGCCCTCGAGATCCATGGCCAATATCTCGAAACCGCCACCGGGGATGACGATGACCGCGGCGCCGGTGTTCTTTCCCTCCGGGGCGTACACCGTCATCGTGGGTTGCGACACGTTCTTTATGCCGGTCACGGTTTTACCGCCGATGAGACCTTTCGGGTCTGTCCAGCTGTATTCGGGCCCAGGCATGGGCTGGAGATCGGGGGCAGGTCCGGGCCACAAACGTATTTGCGTATGTCCGGGTGTGGGCTGCCAGACTTTCGACTCTGCGTGCGCGCTTGCGCATGCGATCAGCAGGCATAGGGCTATGGTCCATAGCTTCATAAAGTCCTCCCCCAAGCGTTGTGCGATCGAGGCACGACATCAAGGTGCCACCCCAGTTGGCGATGCTGCGCGGAGTATCGGGCCGGTGGCGGTCGGTTGTATGGATTTTCCGGGGCGGGGCTTTCTGTGGACCTACCAAAAGCTCGTGGCTTGAACGCAAGGCCTCAAAGGACTCGCGAACAGGGTTCGCTCCCACAACAGTGGGGTGCGTGTGTGTGCGGAGGTTGGTTATCCGTACGCATTTCATGCGCGATCAGCAGGCATTTAAAGATAAACGTTGCCTGAATATTTTGACGTGTTAAACAGCGACTTCCGCCAAAGTGTTCGTAAGCGACGGAAGCTAAAGACAATTTCGCGGCGCCTCTTCCGCCAAATTGCCTGCTGTCGATCTGCTACTCAGAGGGAATGGGCGACAAGCGCGGCCCACGCTTCGAAGGATTCGGCAGGCCAGTTGTTGTCGACTTTCAGCCACTTTGGATCGTAAGGCTTTGATGTGCCACCGAACCAGTTGAACCAGCCTTGTCCGGGGATGTGGACGATGGGGACGTCGAATTCCTTGATGACGAAGGTTGAGCCTGGGGGGAAGTCGGTTGGTCTGGGTGGTTTGGAGTTCTTCATGTGTGTATTAGGCCAAAGCGATGCGATCAGTTTGGGCCGATGCCGTAGCCGGTTTCTTTGAGGCGTGATGTCTTGACCCAGCCGGTGGCTTCGTTGCCGTTCTTTGGATTGATATAGAGAATCGACGTGAAGTCGCCGTAATTGATATAGGCATTCAGTTCCTCACCCGGGAGGACGAAAACGCCTTCCTCCTTGCACGCGTCGTCTGGGCCGCTGTAGAAAGCCACCCGCTCAGTTCCGATCGTCAGCCGTCCGGATTCGTGCGACGGGATATGGTCGCCCATCGTTTCGGCCTGGGTCTCGAGTTCGGGGCAGCTCGCCGCGAACGCGTTACAAGACGTTGCCAACAGGGCCAATGCAACCAGGGTCTTCATGGTCATCCGATCTGGGCTTCTTCGATGTCAGCGATGGGACGGAACGCAAAAGTTAGCAGGGCATTGACCAAAGACAATGACACCCCCTGCAAAGAAACCGTCCGCGAAATCTTCGCATCACCTTTTAGAGCTGGCGATCGGGATATGCACGGCCTCAACGGAGCAGCACGAACAGGGCTCGCTCCCACAAGGTCGCGGCAACCCTGTTGTTGTGGGAGCGAACCCTGTTCGCGAGTCCGTTGGGGCCGTGACCCCAAGCTCGCGAGCTTAGCTGTGCTTTTGGCCGATGTGTTCCAGTTCAGCGCGAACACCGTCCGTGAGTGTCAACTCGGCCGCGGCCAGATTCTCTTTCAGATGCGTCAGCGACGACGTGCCCGGGATGAGCAGGATATTGGGCGCACGTGTCAGCAGCCAGGCCAGCGCAACCTGCATCGGCGTGGCGTCGAGTTTCCTGGCAACGGCGGACAGCGTTTCGGACTGAAGAGGCGTGAAGCCGCCCAGCGGGAAGAACGGGACGTAGGCGATGCCTTTCCCGGCCAGCTCGTCGATCAGGGTGTCGTCGTGGCGGTGGACCAGGTTGTACTGGTTTTGTACGCAGACGACCGGGGCGATGCGTTGGGCTTCGGTGATTTGCGTCGCGGTGACGTTGCTCAGGCCAAGGTGGCGGATCAGACCCTGGCGCTGCAGTTCGGCCAGTGCGGTGAACTGTGCCTCGAGGGAGCCTTCGCTGGGGGAGTGGATGGCGCCCATGATGCGCAGGTTGACGACGTCCAGCACGTCGAGGCCGAGGCTGCGCAGGTTGTCGTGGACGGCGCCGGTCAGTTCGGCGGGGCTTTGGGCCGGGTTCCATGAGGCGTCGGCACCGCGGGTGGCGCCGACCTTGGTCACGATCACCAGGTCCTTGGCATAGGGATGCAGGGCTTCGCGGATCAGTTGGTTGGTGATGTGCGGGCCGTAGAAGTCGCTGGTGTCGATGTGGTCGACGCCGGCGGCGACGGCTTCGCGGAGGACGGCCAGCGCGGTGGCGTGGTCTTTTGGCGGGCCGAAGACGCCGGGGCCGGCCAACTGCATGGCACCGTAGCCGAGGCGGTTGACCTTGCGGTCGCCGAGCGAAAACGTGCCTGCTTTCAAAAGCTTGCTCATGTTGCTTCCTCGTGGGTACGGGCGGTGGGGGAACAGGTCGCCACTATAGGCACTCACCGGCTGGCCGATAATCTGGTGAAATCGGCACGGGTTGTGCGGAATATCGAACAATGGCTACTGATCTCCAGGATCTACTCGCGTTTCTCGCGGTGGTGCAGGCGAAGGGTTTTCGCGAGGGGGCGCGCGCGAGTGGCAGTTCCGCGTCGAGCCTGAGCGAGGCCGTGCGGCGGTTGGAAACGCGGCTGGGCGTGCGGTTGCTCAACCGGACGACGCGCAGTGTCCTGCCGACCGAGGTGGGCGCGCGGCTGGCCGAGCGGCTGGTGCCGGCGCTTGGCGAGGTGGAAGCGGCGCTGGATGTGGTCAACAGTTTTCGCGACCGGCCCTCGGGAACGCTTCGGCTCAATGTGCCGGCCACCGTTGCGCGCCTGGTGTTGCCTTCGATCGTCACGCCTTTCCTCAAGATGTATCCCGAGATCCGGCTGGAAGTGATCGTGGAGGACAGCTATGTCGATGTACTCGCGGCCGGTTGCGATGCCGGTATCCGGTATGACGAGCGGCTCGAGCAGGACATGATCGCGGTGCCGATCGGGCCGCGCTTCCAGCGTTTCGCGACCGCCGCGTCGCCTGCGTATCTCGATGCGCACGGGCGGCCGGAGCATCCGCGCGATCTGCTCAACCATGCCTGTATGCGTGGGCAATTCGCCAGCGGCACCATCCCCACGTGGGAGTTCGAGCGAGACGGGGAGATCATTCGCGTCGATCCCGCCGGGCAGCTGCTGGTCCGGCTTGGTGCCGCGGTCGATCTCGCCGTCGCCGCCGCGGTGGATGGCCTTGGTGTGATCCATCTGTTCGAGGAGTGGCTGCGGCCGCACCTGGATAGTGGCGCACTCGTGCCGGTGCTGGAACCGTGGTGGCAGAATTTTACCGGGCCGTTTCTTTACTACCCCGGACGCCGCCATCTGCCTGCGCCGCTGCGGGCCTTCGTCGATTTCATTCGGTCGGCTTGAACCAGTCGTGCAGTGTGGCTGCGCGAAACTGACGCAACGCATCGAGTTCCGAACTCAGCTCATGCAGGTTGAAACGCGTGCGGCCGCGTTCCAGTTCTTCGGCGGCGGGTTGGTGGCGGACGGTCTGGGTGGCTTCGTCCCAGGTGCCGTGCACGAGTCCGTTGCGATGCATGCGGAAGCGTTCGAGGCGGCGGCGCCATCGGCGCAGGGCGACGAGGCAGGACGGGTCGTGGGCGTGCTGCTCGGCGAGTGTGCCGTACACCGTGTCGAGCTTGCCGGAGAAGCTGAGTTTCTTCCGCATGCGTCGGGTGGCGAATGACTCCGACCCGGTCATCGACTGCAGGCAGGCTTCGACATCCTTTTCGAATTCGGTGAAGGTGAGCGCGATCATGCCGATCAACTGGCCGGCACGTAGATGGCCAGGGCTTGGCGCGGGGCATGCGGACATGGTTTCTCCTCGTTCCGTGAGCAACAGCCACCTCACGCGAACGTGAGGTGGCGAACGTGCCGAGGTGGAAACCGGAAAA
>DASYLE010000178.1:0-5225 GCA_036009745.1 Luteibacter sp.
GAGGTCAAGGCGGTATCGACAGAGCATGAACTCACGTGCACTCCCGCCAGGCGATCCGCGCCCGACTTGGCGCCCGTAGATACGTCAAGGCCGAGCTTGACTGTCGGCGCAAGCTAGTTCGGACGAACAACCGTGGCTGAAAACAAAAAGGCGCCCAAAGGGCGCCTCATGCAGAACCGAAATGGTCGGGGTGGCGAGATTCGAACTCGCGACCACTACACCCCCAGCGTAGTGCGCTACCAGGCTGCGCTACACCCCGACTGTAAAACGGTAGGCCGGCATTCTAGCAGCTTCGCGGCGATGGCCGGAAGCTCCCTTGGGCTCAGCGACGCAACAGCGTCAGTACTTCTTCCAGCTCGAGCCGCACCTGGCGCACGATCTGGTGGGACATGCTCGATTCCATCCGGGCCTGGGGGCCTTCCAGCCGCGCGCGGGCACCGGTGATGGTAAAGCCTTCGTCATAAAGCAGGGAGCGGATCTGGCGGATCATCAGCACGTCGTGGCGCTGGTAGTAGCGCCGGTTGCCGCGCCGTTTCACCGGCTTCAGGGCCGGGAATTCCTGCTCCCAGTAACGGAGTACGTGCGGCTTCACGCCACAAAGCTCGCTCACCTCACCGATGGTGAAGTAGCGCTTGGCCGGAATCGCCGGAAGTTCGGTGTTATTCCCTTGGTCCAGCATAGCCCTCGACCCGTACCTTCAGTTTCTGACCTGGACGGAAGGTGACCACCCGTCGGGCAGAGATGGGAATTTCCTCACCGGTCTTGGGATTGCGACCGGGCCGCTGGTTCTTCTGCCTGAGGTCGAAATTGCCGAAACCGGACAATTTCACCTGCTCCCCCCGTTCCAGGGCTTCGCGGACAACCTCGAAATAGGCATCCACGAACTCCTTGGCCTCACGCTTGTTGAGACCCACGTCGAGGAAAAGGCGCTCGGCCATTTCCGCCTTGGTCAGCGCCATCTCATCCTCGCAATCTTGCCTTGCATGTACGTTCCAACACGGCGACAGCCTTCCCCACGCAGCTATCCGCGTCTTCGTCAGTAAGGGTGCGTGAAGCGTCCTGTAAAATCAAGCCCATAGCGAGACTCTTTCGCCCTTCCTCGATACCCTTTCCGGCATAGCGATCGAACAGGCGAAGCTCCTTGAGGGCCCCTCCGAGGGCTTCCCGGACGGCGGCCCCGACCTCGGCCCAGGCCACCGTTTCGGGCAGATCGACGGCGATATCGCGCCGAACAGCCGGGTAACGTGCCACCGCGGAGGCCTGCGGCAGGCGCCGGGCGAGGACCGGTTCCAGGGCCAGTTCGAGCACATGGACGTCGCTGCCGAGGTCCAGGGTCCTGGCAAGTTGCGGATGCAGGGCACCGATAAAGCCAACCGGCCGGCCATCGCGCAGGACCCGCGCGCCACGTCCCGGATGCAGCCAGCCCGGCAGGTCGACGGCGTCGACCGACCAGCGCTCCGGCTCGCCACTGAAGGCCAGCAGCGCGTCGAGATCACCTTTGATATCGAAGAAATCCAGCGCGCGGGTCGGTTCGGCCCACTGCTCGGCCGCGGCCGAGCCGCAGGCGACGACGGCCAGGCGCAGCACTTCGTCCGGGGCATCGCCGGTGGCGTGGAAGCTGCGGCCGATCTCGAACAGGCGGACGCGCTCCTGCTGGCGGGCGCGATTGTGGCGCAGCGCTTCCATCAGGCCCGGTAGCAAGGAGGTGCGCATGACCGCCAGGTCCGCCGACAGCGGATTGGCCAGCGGCACGCTGCCAGCATCGACATGCCAGGTGCGCAGCAGGTCGGCGCCGACAAAGGCAAGGGTCACCGCCTCGAAGTAGTCGCGCGAAGCCAGGTGGTTGCGCACGGCCATCTCGCCGAGACGAGCTTCCGGATCCGCGGCCAACGCGATCTGCCCGGACGGCGTATGGGTGGGAATCCGCTCGTAGCCGTAGATACGCGCGACCTCTTCGACGAGGTCTTCCTCGCGATCGATATCGAAACGGCTGCTGGGCGCGGTGACCTGCCAGCCGTCGGTGTTCGCGACGACAGCCATGCCGAGCGCAGTGAAAATACGTGCGACCTCGGCGTCGGCGACTTCGATGCCGAGTACGCGCTTCAGGCGCGCACGGCGCAAGCCGACCGGCTGCGGCACATGCAGGTCGCCGAGGCGCTCGGCCACGGTCACCGGGCCGGCCTTGCCGCCGGCGATCTCGAGCAGCAAGGTGGTCGCCCGCTCCATCGCGCGGTGCGGCAGGTTCGGGTCGACACCGCGCTCGAAGCGATGCGAGGCATCCGTATGCAGGCCGAGCTTGCGCGCCCGACCCATGATCGCGGACGGCGCGAAGTGTGCGGCTTCCAGGAACACGTTGCGGGTGGTATCGGTGACGCGCGAATCGTTGCCGCCCATCACGCCGGCGACGGCCAGTGCGTGCGATTCGTCGGCGACCAGCACGAAGCCTTCGTCCAGCTTTGCCTCGTTGCCATCGAGCAGGACCAGGGTTTCGCCGGCGCGCGCATGGCGGACGACGATATCGCCCTTGAGCGCATCGTTGTCGAAGGCGTGCATCGGCTGGCCGAGTTCGAGCATCACGTAGTTGGTGATATCGACGACGACACTGATCGGACGCAGGCCGGCACGACGCAGGCGTTCGGCCATCCATAGCGGCGTGGTCGCCTTCGCATCGATGCCCTCGACGACACGACCAAGGTAACGCGGCGCATCGGCGCCGGCTTCGAGGCGCACACCACGGCGCGCGGCGCTGGCGATGTTCGCCTCGGTCACTGCGCCAACGCGGACGTGGCTGTCGAACAGCGCCGCGACATCGTGCGCCAGACCGAACAGGCCCAGGCAATCGGGGCGGTTGGGGGTGATCTTCAGTTCGATGCTGGCATCGGGCAGACCGAGATACCCGGCCAGCGGACGGCCGACCGGCGCATCGGCCGGCAGTTCGAGCAGGCCCGAGGCATCGGCCTCGATGCCAAGCTCTTTTGCCGAGCAGAGCATGCCGTTCGAGTCGACGCCGCGCAGCTTGGCTGCCTTGATCGTGATGCCGTTCGGCAACACCGCGCCAACCATCGCCAGCGGCACCTTGATGCCGATGCGTGCATTGGGCGCACCGCAGACGATCTGCAAGGGCGCACCCTGCCCCGCATCGACCATGCAGACCTGCAGGCGATCGGCTTCCGGATGTTTTTCGGCGGCAATGATCTCGGCGACGACGATGCGGTCGAGCCCGTCACCCAGCGGCGTGACTTCCTCGACTTCCAGGCCGGACATGGTCAGCGCATGGACCAGGGCCGCGCGGTCGGCGTCGACATCGACCAGTTCGCGCAACCAGTTTTCGGAGAATTTCATCGGGTGCTCACTTCGTTCGCGGGACGACGGGCCTGCCTGGGCAGGCCCGCGGCACTCAGGCAAATTGCTTCAGGAAACGCAGGTCGTTCTCGAAGAACGCGCGCAGGTCGCCAACGCCGTAGCGGAGCATCGCGAAGCGCTCCACGCCAAGGCCGAAGGCGAACCCGGTATAGCGTTCCGGATCGATACCGCAGTTCTCCAGCACCGTCGGATGGACCATGCCGCAGCCGAGCACTTCGAGCCAGCGCGAGGATCCGTCTTCGGCATCCCAGCGGATATCGACCTCGGCCGATGGCTCGGTGAACGGGAAATAGCTCGGCCGGAAACGCATCTCGAAGTCGCGCTCGAAGAAGGCGCGGACGAATTCGGCCAGCGTGCCCTTGAGGTCGGCCAGGCTCGAGGTCTCGTCGACCAGCAGGCCTTCGATCTGGTGGAACATCGGCGAATGGGTCTGGTCCGAGTCGCTGCGATAGACCTTTCCCGGCGCGATGATGCGGATCGGCGGCTGCCGGCCCTTCATCGAACGGATCTGCACCGGCGAGGTATGCGTGCGCAGCAGGCGCCCGTCGCCGAAGTAGAAGGTGTCGTGCATGGCGCGCGCCGGATGGTGCGGCGGGAAGTTCAGCGCCTCGAAGTTGTGCCAGTCGTCCTCGATCTCCGGACCGTCGACGCGCTGGTAACCAAGGCGCGCGAAGATATCGGCGATGCGCTCGAGCGCACGGGTGATCGGGTGGATGCCGCCACGCGTGCCGTCGCGACCCGGCAAGGTCACGTCCAGCCGCTCGGAGGCCAGGCGGCGATCGAGTTCGGCTTGTTCCAGCGAGGATTTGCGCGCCGCGAGGGCGTCGGCAAGGCGATCCTTGAGCTTGTTGACCTCGGCGCCACGCGCCTTGCGTTCGTCGGCGGGCAGGCTGCCCAGCGATTTCAGCGCCGCGGTGATCGCGCCGTTCTTGCCCAGCAGGGCAACGCGCACGGTATCGAGTGCGTCGAGTGACGGCGCGCTTTCGATCTCGCGCAGCATCGTATCGACATTGTCCAGAGCTTCCATCGACTTTCCCGGAGTGATCAGCCAGCCGGCATCGTGCCGGTATTTTTCACATGCCAGAAACGACATGGGGAGGAAGCCAGGCCTCCTCCCCACGTTTCCATCAAGGCAACCGCGTATGCGGCGCCCGAAGGGTGTTACGCAGCCAGACTGGCCTTGGCCTTCTCGGCGATCGCACCGAACGCCTTGATGTCGTGCACGGCCAGATCGGCCAGCACCTTGCGGTCGACGGCGATCTCAGCCTTGGCCAGACCATTGATCAGGCGGCTGTACGACAGACCAAACTGACGGGCGGCGGCGTTGATACGCACGATCCACAGCGCGCGGAACTGACGCTTGCGCTGCTTACGACCGATGTAGGCGTACTGACCGGCCTTGATGACGGCCTGGTTGGCAACGCGGAATACCTTGCGACGGGCGTTGTAGTAACCCTTCGCACGGCCAATGATTTTCTTGTGACGACGACGGGCGGTAACGCCACGCTTTACACGAGCCATGGTTTATCTCCCGCCTTAAAGGTACGGCAACATGCGAGCTACACCCTTGGTGTCGCAAGCTTTGACGTGATTGGTCGCACGCAGACCGCGCTTACGCTTGGTCGACTTCTTGGTCAGGATGTGCGACTTGAAGGCGTGACCGGCCTTGAACTTGCCCGACGCGGTCTTGCGAAAACGCTTCGCGGCCGCCCGGTTGGTCTTGATCTTGGGCATGGGAATGCTCCGTATTCGGTTTGCTGACTGATCCGGCGGCGGGCCTTGCGGCGCCACGCTTTCCTTCCTGCCGGGGACGGTGTCGCCCTGTTCCTGATAGGGCGAACCGGGGAGTTTACAGGAACCTG
>DASYLE010000179.1:0-2202 GCA_036009745.1 Luteibacter sp.
CCTGCTGGTCGACGAGTTCTACGACCGCCAGGTAAAACTGATCCTGTCCGCCGCGGCGCCGATCACCGAGTTGTATGACGGTGAGCGCGTGCGCGCCGAGTTCGCGCGAACCGAGTCGCGGCTGATCGAAATGCAGAGCGAAGACTATCTCGCCCGCGAACATCGGCCCTAGACTGGACATATCGATGCGCACACGCGATGCTCAGGGCGCACACCATGTACCGACAGGAGAGTAGTTCTATGGACAGCTGCGAACTGGTTCCGGGCAAGGGCATCCGCTGCGGCGGTGCCGACATCTACTTCGGCATGGCGCGCAAGGCGCTGCGCGAGACGCTCGGCTGGAAGCCCACGGCCGAGACGCTGTGGGACGACGAGGACGAGTACATGCAGGCCGATGGTGAGGACTGGCTTCGGCTTCGCTTCCTCGACGGCAAACTGTGCGATATCGAAGTACTCGGGGGCGGATTGCAACACGAAGGGCTCGAGCTAAAAGCCACCACGTGGAGCGCGCTCGAATCGGCGTTGGGCGTCCTCGGGCACCCTGTCAGGAAAACGCAGTGGCTCGGCGAGGGCAAGGACTGCGTCGCATTGCATGTCAATATCGCCACGCACGATGACGTCGGAGGCGACGGCGAAGGCATCGAGTGGGTCATCACCAGCAGCGATTTCCACGACGAATGAACGGATCGATCCTGCGCCATCTGGCGGCAGCGACCGCCCTGCTCGCCCTCGCCGGCTGCGCCACGGTGCCGGCGGGCCCCGCGCCGGTACGTAGTCCGTTGGCGACATGGACACCGTCGCCGAACTTCAATACGCGTCGCGCCCAGTTGATCGTGATCCACCACACCTCGATCGCCACCAAGGCCGCCGCGTTGCGCGTGCTCTCGCAGCGCAGCGACGACCCGGTCAGCGCGCATTACCTGATCGGTGCCGACGGCAGCATCGACCAGCTCGTCGACGACGGCGCGCGTGCCTGGCATGCGGGCTCCGGACGCTGGGGCACGATCACCGACGTCAACTCCGCGTCGATCGGCATCGAGCTGGACAACGATGGCTTTGCGCCGTTTACCGAGCCGCAGATCCAGGCCTTGTTGCGCCTGCTGCAGGACCTGACCACGCGCCTGGGCATTCCACGTGACGCCGTGGTCGCCCATGGCGATATCGCGCCCGTGCGCAAGAACGATCCGAATGTGCTGTTCCCGTGGGCGCGCCTTGCCCAAGCCGGCTTCGGCCTCTGGTACGACGAACCACTGATCCTGCCGCCGCCGGGCTTTGACAGCATCGCGGCGATGCGACTGGTCGGTTACGACGTATCCAATCCACGCGCGGCGATCATTGCGTTCCACCGGCATTACCGGCGGATCGAGACAGATGCGCTGGACGCCACGGATGCGGCGATCCTTTATTCGTTGCAACGGAAGCTGACGGCGACCGTGCGGCCGTAAGCGGCAGAGCCCGCGATCATGTGGGCATGGCCTCAAAGGACTCGCGAACAGGGTTCGCTCCCACAACAAGACCTGCGCAGGCTTGTGGGAGCGAACCCTGTTCGCGAGTCCGTTGGGGCCGTGAACTCACGATTCAAGCAAAGAACCCGCGAAACGCCGCGATCGCCCTCTCAACACCCGCATCGTCAATATCCAGGTGCGCGACCAGGCGCAGCTTCGGCAGGTAACCGATACTCAGCCGAATCCCGGCCTTGCGCAGGTGCTCATCCAACGCGCGCAACCGTTCCGGCGCCACGTCGACGAAGACCATATTGGTATGGCAGCCAATCACAGTCATATCTGGCAAGCCGACCAAGCCATCGGCCAGCTGCGCTGCGCGGCGATGATCATCGGCAAGCCGTTCGACGTGGTGATCCAGGGCATACATGCCGGCCGCGGCGAGCATACCGGCCTGGCGCCAGCCGCCACCGGCGACCTTGCGCCAGCGGCGCGCCTTCTCGATCAAGGCGGCGCTGCCGAGCAGCACCGAACCGACCGGCGCGCCAAGCCCCTTGGAAAGGCAAACGGAAACGCTGTCGAAGGGCGCGGCGACCTCACGCGCGGATACGCCATAGGACGTCGCCGCATTGAACAGCCGTGCGCCATCGAGATGGAAGCCGAGACCGTGTTTCTTCGCCAATGCCCCGGCCGCATGCACGTAATCGCGCGGCAAGGCGCGACCATGCCAGGTATTCTCCAGCGCCAGCAGCCGCGTGCG
>DASYLE010000180.1:0-17196 GCA_036009745.1 Luteibacter sp.
TCGTCCGCCGGTTCAGGTGATGCGAGGCTGCGGCCGGACCCGTCGAGGAGGCGTGACGGGAACATCGCGACTCAGGCGACGTTGCCTGGCGCATCGCGGCCGTCGTTCGCCGCATAGGCGTTTTCCACGGCGGGCAGGATCTCGACGACGGCGAAGTCGCGCTCCCAGAACGGCGTATTGCGCAGAGCATCGACGACCATTTCGCAGGAGTGACTTGACCCGATGACCCAAAGGTCGAGTCGGAACCGCGTATTTCAAAGACCGCGATCGTGTGTGCCCGGCTCCAAAGGACTCGCGCACAGGGTGCGCTCCCACAAGTCCGCGGCAAGCCTTGTGGGAGCGCACCTGTGCGCGAGTCCTTTGAGGCCGTGACTTCCCGGATAACCCGCCAAAGGCGACGCGAGACACGATCGTCGCCGCGCAGATGAAGAGCAGTGGCGCGAAAAGGCCGGCCATCGCTCCCACAAGTCCGCGGCAAGCCTTGTGGGAGCGCACCCTGTGCGCGAGTCCGTTGGGGCCGTTCCCGATCGCCGTCTTGCCCTTGATTGAAGCACCGCTGCCAGGCCGATGCTTGGGGCTCACCCTTTTCCACGGATAGCAGTGGGCGCAGGCCGGGACGCAGTGGCGATGCACCGCAGTTCTCGCGAAGCAAAAAAAGCCCCGCTCGAGGCGGGGCTCTTTTCAGGCACCGCTAACGATCAGTTGCTGTTGGCGATGATCTCGGCGATCACGCCGGTGGCGGCGGCGACCATCAGGAACTGGCCGTCGTCACTGCGCACCCAGCGATAGCCCGGGCGCGGCTCGTGCAGGTGGTAGCGCTTGTAATCGGAGACGTAATACTGGTCGTGACCACGGTAGTGATCGGGAATACGATCGCCGCGACGGAAGTTCTCGTGGTGATGGTCGTCGTGACCATGGTTGTCGTCCCGGCCGTGATCGTCGTGCGGGGGATCCGCAAGCACTGCCGCGGAGAAGCCGAACAGGGCAAGGGATGCAGCGGTAAGCAGAATACGTTTCATCGTCGACTCCAGGCTGGACATGGCGAAGTAGCTCGCCGGCTCGGAGACTAGAGGGAAGTTCCTGAACGGCGATATCTTGCCGCATGAAAAAACTCATGAAGAATTTTTCATGAAGCCATATGGACGCCGACACCCTTGCTACGGAAGCGCGCGACGATCTTCACATCGGCATCACGCTCCACGACCAGATGTGTCACCGCGGCGATCGACGCCGTGTGATGCGTGGCGGCAGTGAGCAATTTGTCATTCGTGGCGACGATGACCGTCTCGCCGCTCGCCTCGACCATCGCGCGCTTGAGCACCACCTCTTCCGCGTCCATGGTCCACAGCCCGCTGTCCGCATCGATGGCACAGGCGCCGGGGAAACACAGGTCGGCGCGCAGGCCCTGCACGTCACGCACGGTCTGTGCACCGACCGCGCCGCCGATCTTGTGATCGATGCGCCCGCCAAGCATCAGCACCTCGAAACCCGGCCGGCCCATCAGCGCGGCGGCGACATCGGGCGCATTGGTCACCACGGTCAATTGCTGCCGTTCGGGCAAGGCCGCCGCGATCGCCAGGTTGGTCGAACCGGCGTCGATGATCAGGATCTGCCCCGGCAGGACAAGGCTCGCCGCGACCTTTGCCAACGCGCGTTTACGTTCGGGCTGCCATGCCCGGCGCTCCTCCAGCGTCGTCGCCGCGGTCGCCAGCAGCGCGCCACCGTAGACGCGCTTGCACAAGCCGGCCGCGGCCAGTTCGCGCAGGTCGCGCCGGATCGAATCTTCCGACACACCGAATTCCACGGCGAGTTCGGCGGCGATCACCTTGCCGAAACGTTGCAGGCGGTCCAGTACGATGCCCTGCCGTTCGCCCGGCAGCGTGCCGTCGATACGGCGGATATCCGCGCTCATCGGGTTGCCTCCGCAGGCAGGAGTTCCCGCCGTACCAGTTCGGCGCGCAGCTTCGCGGCATCGGTGAAATGGATTGCATCCATGCCGAGTTTCGCCGCCGCTTCCACATTGGCCGGGCTGTCGTCGATATAGACCAACCGTGCCGGATCGAGGTGATAACGATCGATCAGCACCTGGAACAGGCGCGGGTCGGGTTTTACCAGCTTCTCTTCACCAGATACCACGATGCCGTCGAACCAGCCAAGCCACGGATAGCGCGCCCGGGCGACCGGAAAGGTTTCCTGCGACCAGTTGGTCAGGCCATACAGCGTGGTGCCCGCGTCCTTGAGTTCAGTCAGCACGGCCAGCGAGCCGTCGATGAGGCTGGCCAGCGTTTCTCCCCAGCGCAGGTGGAAGGCGCGGATCAGTTCGGCCTGTGCCGGATGCGCGGCGACCAGCAGGTCGACCGCTTCGCGCCATGGCCGGCCGGCGTCCTGGGCGAGGTTCCATCCGGGTGTGGCGACTTCGGCGAGGAAGCGCTCCATGCCGGCTTCGTCGGTGCCGAACAGCTTGCGATAGAGATGGCGCGGGTTCCAGTCGAACAGGACGCCGCCGAAGTCGTAGACCACGGCTTGTATGGGACGTGTCATCAAACCGCTCCTCGTCGCGCGATCGTCGCACAGGCCGCCACGCCGATCAGCAGGATGGCAACACCACTCATCGCCAGCGGCAAGGTCGTCGCATGCGCGGCGAAGCCGATCAGAGCGGGACCGGCGAGCATGCCGGCATAGCCGAGCGTGGTGACCGTGGCGATGGTGATACCCGGTGAGGTATGGGGCAACGCACCGGCGGCACTGAACAGCACCGGCACGATGTTCGATGCGCCCAGACCAACCAGCATGAAGCCCATCAAGGCCGCCGGTGCCCATGGCACGCAGGTCGCCAGCAGGAAGCCGCTGGCCGCAAGCAGGCCGCCGATACGTACGATGGCCATCGGGCCGACATGCGCGGTGATGCGATCGCCGAGAAGGCGCCCGGTCGCCATGGCAATCGAGAATGCGGCATAGCCGATGCCGGCACGCGAGGCATCCACGCCACGAATGTCACGCAGGAAGACCGCGCTCCAGTCCAGCATCGAACCTTCGGCCAGGAAGACGATGAAGCACAGCACGCCAAGCAGGAGCACGATGGGCTTTGGCCTGACGAAGATCGAATGTTTCGCGGTCGCCTCGTCATGCACCTGGACCAGCAGGTGACGCCACTGGCTCACCGCGATGATGGCCAGCAACAGGGCCACCGCGACCGCGCAAGCCAACAACGGCGCGCCGGTCTGCAACAAGGCGCTCATGCCCGCCGCGCCAGCCAGGCCGCCGACACTGAACAAGCCATGGAAGCCGGACATCAGCGGTCGCTCGCCAAGGCGTTCGAC
Organism: Luteibacter sp.; assembly: GCA_036009745.1. Lineage (GTDB taxonomy): Bacteria > Pseudomonadota > Gammaproteobacteria > Xanthomonadales > Rhodanobacteraceae > Luteibacter. Next base: position 3,321 of record DASYLE010000180.1, read on the forward strand.
CTCGACCGCGTGCGCGTTCATGGCCACGTCGACGACACCGAGGGTCGCGCCAAAAAACAGCAGGGCCACCGCCAGGAAGGCCATCGTCGGGGCGAGGGTGAGCATCGGCATCGCGATACACACCAGCAGCGAACTGATCCCGATCACCTTGCGATTGCCGAAGCGATGGGCAAGGAACCCGGCCAGCGGCATCACCGCCATCGCGCCGAAACCGAGGGCGAGCAGGACCAGGCCCAGTTGTGCGTCGTCCAGGCCCAGCCGCGCCTTGGCGAAAGGCACCATCGGTGCCCAGCTGGCCATGGCCATGCCGGAGAGGAAGAAGGTCAGCCGGGTGGCGCGGCGGGCTGCGGCGAAGGTCTTTCTATCGATGGAAACGGTCGTCGTCATACGCAAAATCATATATAAACGTGCACAATCGTGCAATGAAGTCGCTCGGCGAAAATCGGCTTGCAGCAAAATCAAGCACCTGGCCTCGTTTCAAAAATTCTGTTGCATGGTGATCGGCATGTACGTACATTTGTACGCATGCCCTCCTTCACCCTCTCCGACCGTCAGCAGCAGACCCTCTCCTTCGTGCAACAGCACCTGGAGCACGAGGGGCGTCCGCCGACACTGCGTGAGATTTCCGAGCGGCTCGGCTTTCCCAGCCACAGCTCGGCCCAGGCCTGTGTCGAGTCGCTGGTGCGCAAGGGTGCGCTGGAACGGCTGCCCCAGCATCGCGGCCTGCGCCTGCCCAAGGGCATGGCCAGCCATGTGCGCGGCAATGAGCTGCCGCTGGTCGGCCGCGTCGCCGCCGGTTCGCCGATCCTGGCCGAGGAAAACCTCGAAGGCCAGCTCGAGATCGATCCCGGCCTGTTCCATCCACGCGCGGACTACCTGCTTCGCGTCGTCGGCATGAGCATGCGCGACGTCGGCATCCTCGACGGCGACCTGCTCGCCGTGCATCGCACACCTACCGCCGACGACGGCCAGATCGTCGTCGCCCGGCTGGACGACGAAGTCACGGTAAAGCGCCTGAAACGCGAGCGCGACCGTTTGCTGCTGTTGCCCGCCAATCCCGATTTCGACCCGATCGAGGTCGACCCACGACGCCACGCCTTCGCCATCGAAGGTCGCTACGTCGGCATCATTCGCCGGAGCTGACCATGTACAACACCGCCGCCATCGCTGACGTCACCCCCAACCTCGCCCAGGTCCTCGACCATCCCGGCATCTGGCGCCGTTCCGCCGCGCAGCAGCCGCGCGTACGCGCGCTGCCGACCGGCTGGGACACGCTCGATGCGCGCCTTCCCGGCGGCGGCTGGCCGCAGGGCGCGCTCAGCGAAATCCTGTTCGAACAGGACGGCCTCGGCGAACTTGATCTGTTGATGCCCGCGCTGGCCGCGCTGACCCAGGAACATCGCCGGGTGATCTTCGTCGCGCCGCCGTATCGTCCTTATGCGCCCGCGCTCGCCGCGGCCGGGGTCGACCTGCGTTTCCTGCACGAGATCCAGGCCGCGCCTTCCGAGGCGGCATGGAGCATGGAGCAGTGCCTGCGTTCGGGTTGCTGCGCCGCCGTGGTCGGCTGGTTGCCGGATGTCGATTACCGCAGCCTGCGCCGCCTGCAACTGGCCGCGGAAAACGGCGACGCCTGCGCGATGGTCTATCGCGATGCCGCACACGCCGCGCACAACAGTCCCGCCGCGCTGCGCCTGAAGATCAGCAGCGGCCGCGATGCGACCTATGTCGACGTGCTCAAGTCGCGCGGCCTGCTGACCACTACGGCGCCGTTGCTGCGCATGCGCGCCTGACGGCGCTCCTTCTCCCCTGTGGAGAGCGTGCCCGCGGGGCGAAGGCCAGTGTCCGACTTGTCTTCACCCCACGGGCACCATCTCCGCGACGGCGGAAGGAACACACGTATCGAGTTTCACCATGTTATGGGCCTGCCTCCGGTTCCACGGTCTGGCGTTCTCAGCCGCCTTCGCCGCGGCGCCGGAGGAGGGCCCATGCGCTTTACTGGACGATAACGCGCGCCTGCGCGGGGTCGCGATCGCCAACGATGCGGCGCGCGGGCTCGGCATTCGCCGCGGGCAGAGCATCGCCGCCGCGCGCGCGATCTGCCCCGCGCTGGCGGTACGCCCACGCGATCGTCCGGCCGAACAGCGCTTCCTCACCGAGCTTGCCGCCTGGTGTTACCAGTTCACCGGTCATGTCAGCCTGGCACCCCCGCATGCCTTGCTGATCGAAGTCGGCGCCAGCCTGCGCCTGTTCGATGGCTGGCCGGCCTTGTCTGCAAAGCTGCGCGATGGCCTGCTTGCGCAAGACCATGCGCACAGTCTCGCCGCTGCACCGTTTCCCGCCGCGGCATGGGTACTCTCCGCCAGCGCGGACGGTACCGTCGTGCAGCATCCCGAACAGCTCCATCGCCTGCTCGACGATATCGGCCTGCCACGCAGTGGTCTTCCCGCGAAAAGTATCCAGGCCTTGCAGGCGATGGGCTTTCGCCGCCTGCGCGAAGTCTTCGCCCTGCCCCGCGCCGAACTGACCCGGCGCATCGGCCGCGATGGCGTTAACTGGCTCGACCGCCTGCGCGGGCAAAGCCCCGACATCCTGCCCGCCTGGCAACCGCCGCCGAATTTCTCGCAACGCATCGAATTCGATGCCGAACTCGACGGCAGCCAGGCCCTGCTGTTCCCGCTGCGCCGACTGACCCAGTCGCTGGCGAACATGCTGGCCGCGCGCGACGGTGGCGTGCAACGGTTCAGCCTGACCCTCGAGCATCCGCGCGAGCCGGCCACCCGCATCCCGGTGGAAATGGCCGCGCCACAGCGCGACGCGGCACGCCTGTTCGAACTGGCGCGTACGCGACTGGAACGGACCGAACTGCCCGAAGCCGCGCGCAGCCTCAGCCTGGATGCCGAACAGTTACCGACCTTCCGACCGCCCGTGCGCGACCTGTTCGATCCGGTCCACGGCGATGGACTGGACTGGCCGACCCTGGACGAACGCCTGCGCGCGCGGCTCGGCGAAGCGGCGATGCGCCAGCTCGCCGTGGTCGGCGATCATCGTCCCGAGCATGCCTGGCGCTATGGCGGGCAACCCGCCCAGGCCATCGTCGAGAAACGGCGGCGTCCGTTATGGTTATTGCCACGGCCGCGTCCCTTGCGCCCCTTGCCCAGTGAAGTGCTGGCCGGGCCCGAGCGGATCGAATGCGGCTGGTGGGATGGCGGCGAAACACGGCGCGACTATTACATCGTTCGTACCTCGCATGGCCAGCAGGCCTGGGCCTACCTGCCGGCCGGCACCCTGGACGGCTGGATGCTGCATGGCTGGTTCGCGTGAACACGCTGCCGCTGGTCGCCGCCAACGAGGTCGAGGACGAAGCGCCGGCCTACGCCGAACTGCATGCGCTCAGCAATTTCAGTTTCCAGCGCGGCGCGTCGACCGCACTGGAATTGTTCGAGCGCGCGCGCGACGTGGGTTACGAAGCCTTGGCGATCACCGATGAGTGTTCGCTTTCCGGCATCGTCCGCGCGCTGGAAGCGTCCCTGGAGACCGGGGTCAAGCTGATCGTCGGCGGCGAATTCCGCCTGGCCGATGGCCCGGTCCTGGTCCTGCTGGTCGAATCGCCGCAAGGCTACCCGGTGTTGTGCGAACTGATCACCACCGGCCGGCGACGCGCACCCAAGGGTCACTACGAATTGCATCGTGGCGACCTGGAAGGCCTTGGGGACGGTCTGCTCGTACTGTGGGTTCCCGGCGATGCCGCGACCCGCGACGAACAGGCCGCGTGGGTAGCGCGACATTTCGGCGGACGTGCCTGGCTCGCGATCGAGTTGCATCGTGGCCCCGATGACAGGGCCGAACTGGCCGCGCTGCAAACGCTGGCGGCGGCACACGGCCTGCCCTGCGTCGCCACCGGCGACGTGCACATGCATGAGCGCTTTCGTCGGCCTTTGCAGGACGTCATGACCGCCATCCGCCTGAATACCCCGGTGGCGACAGCGGGACATGCGCTTTTTCCCAATGGCGAACGGCACCTGCGCCGGCGCGAAGTACTCGCGCGTATCTATCCGCGCGAACTGATCGAGGCGGCGCGAAGCATCGCCGCGCGCTGCGACTTCGATCTGCGCAAGATCAACTATGTCTATCCGCGCGAACTGGTGCCCGAAGGTGTGAGCCATGCCGTCTATCTGCGCAAGCTGGTTGCCGAAGGCGTGCAGCGGCGCTGGCCCGAGGGTGCACCGGACAAGATTCCACCGTTGATCGAGAAGGAACTCGACCTGATCGCGAAGAAGGATTACGAAGCGTTTTTCCTTACCGTCTACGACATCGTGGCGTTTGCGCGCTCGCAGTCCATCCTCTGCCAGGGCCGCGGCTCGGCGGCGAACTCCGTGGTCTGCTTCTGCCTGGGCATTACCGAGGTCAATCCGGCGCAGAGCGAGACCCTGTTCGAGCGCTTCATCTCGGTCGAGCGCGACGAGCCGCCGGATATCGACGTCGATTTCGAACACGAGCGGCGCGAGGAAGTGCTGCAATACGTGTTCAATAAATACGGGCGCGAACGCGCCGCCCTGGCCGCCACGGTGATCCGCTACCGGCACAAGAGCGCCGCGCGCGACGTCGGTCGCGCGCTCGGTCTTTCCGAGGACCAGCTCGACCAGCTGAGCCGTGCCTATTCGCATGCGCACGGCGAGGTCGATATCGCCGAACGGCTGGTCGAATGCGGTTTCGATATCGACAGCCGCGCCATCCGCCACATGATGGTCCTGGTCGAGGAGCTGTGCGGCATGCCGCGGCACCTGTCGCAGCATGTCGGCGGCTTCGTCATTTCCGATACGCCGCTATCGGCACTGGTGCCGGTGGAAAACGCGGCGATGGACGACCGCACCATCATCCAGTGGGACAAGGACGACCTGGAAACCATGAAGCTGCTCAAGGTCGACTGCCTGGCGCTTGGCATGCTCACCTGCCTGCGCAAGTCGCTTGGCCTGCTGCGCGATCATCGCGACATCGACTACCCGCGGCTGGCCGATATCCCGCAGGATGATGGAAAGACCTACGCGATGATCCAGAAGGCCGATACCGTCGGCGTGTTCCAGATCGAATCGCGTGCACAGATGTCGATGCTGCCGCGACTGAAGCCCGCCGAGTATTACGACCTGGTCGTGCAGGTCGCCATCGTGCGTCCCGGCCCGATCCAGGGCGGCATGGTGCATCCCTATCTGCGCCGGCGGCAAGGCCTGGAACCGATCACCTATCCGGACGACAAGGTCAGGGATGTGCTCAAACGCACGATGGGCGTGCCGATCTTCCAGGAGCAGGTGATGAAGCTGCTCCAGGTCACCGCCGACTTCAGCGCTGGCGAAGCCGATGCCCTGCGTCGTTCGATGGCTGCCTGGAAACGCCGTGGCGGCCTGGAACATTTCCGCCCGCGTATCCTCGAGGGCATGGCGAAGAATGGCTATACCCAGGAATTCGCCGAACAGATCATCAGCCAGATCCAGGGCTTCGGCGAATACGGCTTCCCCGAGTCGCACGCGGCCGGCTTCGCCCTGCTCGCTTACGCTTCCTCGTATATCAAATGCCATCACCCGGCGATCTTCACCTGCGCCCTGCTCAACAGCCAGCCGATGGGTTTTTACGCACCGGCACAACTGGTGCAGGACCTGCGCCGGCAAGGTGTCACCGTGCGCGCCCCGGATGTCACCGCGAGCAACTGGGACTGCACGATCGAAACGATCCACGCCGAACACGATCGGGCGCTTTCACCACTGGCCCTGCGCCTCGGCTTGCGCATCGTCCATGGCCTCAGCGAAGGCATTGGCGAACGCATCGTCGCGGCGCGCAAGGCACAACCCTTCCGCGACCTGGCCGATCTTTGCCATCGCGCGAAGCTCGATCGCTTCGAACGCGAACGCCTTGCCGATGCCGGTGCGCTGCGCCGGCTGAGCGGCCATCGCCATCGTGCGCGCTGGGAAAGCGCCGGCATCGAACGCTCGCTGCCACTGTTCGAGGACGCCACCGCGGCGGAAGCCAAACCGGTATTGCGTGCGCCGTCACCGCAGGAAAATATCTTCGCCGACTACGCCACCCATGGCCTGTCGCTGCAGGCGCATCCGCTCAGCCTGGTCCGCGCGGCGCTGGCGGAGCGCCGGGCGTGCCGCGCCAGCGATATGGCCGACCTGAAGAACGGCACCTGGCTGCGTCATGCCGGGCTGGTCACCGTGCGCCAGCGTCCGCAGACCGCCAAGGGCATCACCTTCGTCACCCTCGAGGATGAAACCGGCCAGGTCAACGTCATCGTCCGTCCGCAGGTCGCGGTGAACCAGCGCACCATCCTGCTCGACGCGGTGCTGATGGGTGTCGATGGCGAATGGCAGGCGATTGATGGCGTCCGCCACCTGATCGCGCGGCGGCTGCATGACTACAGTGATTTGATGCCGCAACTGGGTTCGGTGTCCCGCGACTTTCATTGACTGCAAAGCCAGCTTCTCCTACAAAATTAATGACGCTTTCACGCGGTCATTGCATGGCGCGGGCTGGCTGAACGGATGCCCCGGAATTTGCTGCTACGCAACAGCCCGGTCCGCGGAAAAAGAGTAATTTTTCCGGCGCAGTCCCGGCAAGATCTTGCGATGTTTACGCGCCGACATCGCAATGACCCCAAGGCGCCTGTTCCCCCAGGAGATCCCCATGCGTACGAAGACCCTGATGATGTCGATGCTGGCCGGATGTTTGACCTTGAGCGGCGCCGCCATGGCCCAGGACAGTATGTCCAAGCAGGCGAACCCACCGCCGACCACGACCACGGCCACCGCGCACGACAGCATGAAACAAGGTGCGATGACGAACGATTCGATGACCAAGGACAGTATGTCGAACGATTCGATGAAGCAGGACACCACGAAAAAGCACAAGAACAAGATGAAGGACAAGGACAAGACCGGCATGGACAGCAGCGGCAGCACCCCGCCGGCGTCCAGTTCCTCCGTCCATTGAAGAAAGCGTAATATCCTGACCCGGATCCGGCCCTCATGGCCGGATTCGTTTATTCATCCGGGGAGGGAACCGCGTGACCTTGACCATTCGTCGCGCCACGGCGCATGACGCCGCGGCACTTACCGCCTTGATGCAGGCCTCGGCCGCCTACGATGGCGACTACCGTTCCATGCTCGATGGCTATGAGATTACCGCCGAGCAGATCCGCACCGAGGCGATCTACCTGGCCGAGCGCGACGGCAAGCTGTTGGGTTTTTACGCCCTGCTGCTCAACACGCCGAAGCCCGAGCTGGACCTGATGTTCGTGGCCGATGCCGCGCAAGGCCAGGGCATCGGTGCCTGCATGTTCGCGCATATGCGCCACACCGCCCTGGCCCATGGCGTGCGCGAACTGAAGATCGTCTCGCACCCGCCGGCCGAGGCTTTCTATACGCGCATGGGCGCGACACGCGTTGGCGAGTTACCCGCCGGCGGCCATGTGAGCTGGCCGCGGCCGGTCATGGCCCTGAAGCTGGCTCAGTCGATTTCCGGCAGAACGCTGATCTCGACGTCGCCGATCGTTACCAGCTGACCGGCACGTACCTTGAAGGTCTTGCGCATCTCCACCGTGCCGTCCACCGACACCAGGCCTTCGGCGACCAGCCGCTTGCCCGCGCCGCCGCTGTCGCAGACGCCTACCAGCTTCAGCAGCAGGTTGAGTTCGACGTAATCGCCTTCCAGTTGCAGTTCCAGGTGTTGCATGGGTTTTCCAGGAGAGGCGCGATCTGCGCCGGCGCCCATTGTGCCCTACCGGCACATATCCGGTAGCCGCCCCTCGCGATCGTGCAAGGTCGCGGCGAACTTTGCCTGCGCTTCCGCCGTGCCGATATCCGGCGGGCACAGCGCGTGCACGATCTGCTGGCGCAGCTGACGACGCGCCGCCACGCACTGCCACGGCTCGGCCCCGTCCAGCGGCAGCAGCCGGTAGGCCAGTCGCAGGCAGGGGCTGCCCGCCTCGCCCAGCATGTCGGGCGGCTCGGGCGAACCGGCCGGAAGCGGCGCCATCGCCGGGTCGACGTAGCTCTCCGGGAAGGCATGGGCATAGGTCGCCGGGGCGACGTGCAGGCGATAGTCCATCAGGCGCAATTCCACGAGCGGCGTGGCGCAGGGCGTGCGCCGTACCCAGTCGTTGATCAAGCCGTATAGCTGGTTGCCAAGTACGGGCTGCGCGGCGATCAGCTGCCCCGTGGCGCGCAAGGTCGGTAGCCCGGCCGCCATGGCCAGCTTCACCATGGCGTGGCCATCCGAAGGGTCGCAGCGCATTTCCAGCGCACTGACATAAAGAAACGCCAGGTCGCGCTCGATCGCCGGATCGTCGCCCACGGCCTTGGCCAATGCCTGCTGCCCGGCGAGTGTGGCAGGCAGCGAAAGTATCGCGACCCTTCGCTCCTTCACCACGGGTGCGGGTACCGGCGGGCGGGGCCTGCCCCAGAGCACGACCAGGGCGATGACTACCATCACGACCAGGCCGGCGACGAGGCCGGCCATGTGCTTACTCGAAGCGATCATCGGTGGTGGCGTTGGGATCGGCGTAGGGCACGAGTTGCGCATCGGCCATCGAGTACGCCGACGCCGCGATCGCGTTGTGCTCGATGCTGATCCGCAGGGTCCCACGCAACCAGAACGGATCCCAGATCTGCGGCGTCGGGATCGCCTTGTCCAGGCGCACATGGATCAGCATGTTCGGCGGTGGCGGCGGCACATGGATGCAGGCGCCATAGAACGGCACGAAGAAAAACTCGGTCATGTCGCCGTTCGCATCGGTGTTCAGCGGCACGACATAGCCGGTGAGCCGCACGCGCTGGCCGGCCAGCCCGGGTACGGTATGCAAGGTGCCGATCTGCGGTCCCTGCCGGTTGCCGACATGGACCACCGGCGGCGAATCCTTGAGGATCGCCAGGTCCTCCTTGGGCAACATATGGGTCCAGTCCAGTTCGTTGTAGCCGTCACGATCCGGCAGGCCGACCAGATCGCCGTGTTCGGGAACATTCGCGGCCTTGCCCTCGGCACGCGCGGTCCGCCCCGCATCGGCAGCTGCCTGGGCGCGTTGCAGGTCGGTCTGCGTCGCCGGCGCCTTGCTGCCCGAACAGGCAGCGAGCAAACCCAGCAGGCACGCCGTGGCCACGCGCTTCACAAGCGCACCTGCAAGCCGTCGGCAAGGCTGCGCCGGTAGGCGATCCATGCCGGCAGGCAGCCGGCCAACAGGCTGGCCAGCAGCACCGCGCCAAGCAACAGCCACTCGGTCGCCGTCGGCGCGGTAAGCGGCAGGCGGATACCGGCGATACGATCGAAGGCGGGGCGCGCGAGGGCCATGGCGATATAGAGCAGGGCCAGGCCAAGAACGCTGCCGGCGAGGCCAAGCATGCCGGCCTCGGCAACCAGCAAACCGAAGACCGTGGCCGGCCGCGCACCGACCGCGCGCAGGATGGCCATCTCGCGTCGCCGTTCACCGAGCATGGTCAGCAAGGCCGCGAGCATGCCGCACAGGCCGACCGCCACCACCATCACACTGATCGCACGCAGCGCCTGCTGGGCAACGCCGACGATCGACCAGAGCTGCTGCAGGGCGACACCGGGCAATACGGCCAGCATGGCCTCCTGGTCGTAATCGTTGATCGCGCGTTGCACGCCGAAGACGGCCATGCGCGAATGCAGGCCGACCAGGAAGGCGGTGATCGACTTCGGCGTGAGGTCGGCATGTCTCGCCTGCTCCGCGTCGACCTCCGCACCCGGCAAGCGAATACCGGCATGCCAGTCGATATGGATTGCCTCGATACCGTCGAGCCCGACGACCACGGTGTCGTCGATTGGCGTACCCGTCGGCTGCAACACGCCGACCACGCGAAAGGGTTTATCCGCATGCTGCATCTGCGCGCCGACGCCGGTGCCATGGGTCAGCACGATCTTCCGGCCAACAGCGTAATCGAGCTTGACCGCCACATTCGAACCGATCACCGCGTCGTAGACATCGGCGACCGCGCCGCCGCTGGCGAAGCCGAGCGGCTGGTGATCACCGTAGCGATAGTGCGCGTAGAAATCCGGCGTCGTACCCATCACGCGGAAGCCGCGATGCGAATCGCCCAGTGAGATCGGTATCGTCCATTCAACCTCGGGCATATGCGCGACATCGAGATAGCTCTGCCACGACACGTTATTGGTCGCGTCGCCGACGTGGAATACCGCGTACAACAAGAGGTTGACCGGGCCGGAGCGAGCGCCGACCACGAGATCGGTTCCGGATACCGTGCTGGCGAAACTACGCCGGGATTCGACGGCAAGCCGCTCCACGCCGAGTAGCAGGGCGACGCTGAGCGCGATCGTGGCCACGGTCAGCAATACGCTGCCCCGTCGATGCCACAGACTGCGCAGAGCCAGCGACGGAAGTGGCCCCCAGAAACCTGCGCGCATCATGCGGCGATCCGTAGCATGCGATCGAAATGCGAGGCCAGCGAAAGATCGTGGCTGACGAAAACGACACTGGTGCGGTGGCGCGTGCATTCGGCGAGCATCAGTTCGATAAAGGCCGCGCGCGTATCGCTATCGAGTGCCGAGGTCGGCTCGTCGGCGATCAGCAACCGCGGGCCGCCGATCAAGGCGCGCGCCGCGGCGACCCGCTGCTGCTGGCCGACGCTCAACTCGCCGGCCCTGCGCTCACGCAGTTCCCCCGGCGCCAGGGCCAGCGCCTCAAGCAGGCGGTTCACCTCGGCATCCAGCGAGCCATGCGTCGTCGCGGTTGCCAACCGCGGCGCGGAAAAGCGACAGGCCAGGGCGACATTGGCCGCGACGTCCAGATATGGCAGCAGGTTGAACTGCTGGAAGATGTACCCGACATGGTCGGCGCGCAGCCGGTCGCGCTCCGCCTGCCTCGCATCGGACAGCGAGACACCGAGCACGTTGAGCGAGCCCTGGTCCGGCACCAGTACGCCGGCAAGCATGCCAAGCAAGGTGCTCTTGCCGCTACCGCTCGGCCCATGCACGAACAGGGTTTCGCCCGCGGCCAGCTCGATCGCCGGAAACCGCAGGCTGCGGCCGCCTCGCCAGGTGTGGGTAAGTCCGCTCGAACGGATGACCGGCGCATCGAGCGCCTGCACGGTGGCCTGCGAAAGGCTCACGACTGGTTCGTTCCAAACGGAACCCGCGTGGCGGCACCTTCGAGGTCGCGCCGGTCCTGGCCGCCTGGCAGGGCGAGATCGATGACGACATGGGTGGTATGCGGGAACACCTGGATCAGGCGCAGATCGAGCGCATCGAGCGCCGCCATGCTGGCGCAGCGATAGGCATAGCTCGCATGCATGTCTTCATGGCCATCGCTATCGGCGAGCGGGTTGCCGACGTCGACCGACTCCTGCCGGCACTGCGCATTGGCCGGCAGGACCAGCCAGCGCGTCGGCACGCGCAGGTCGACCAGCGCATTGTTCAGTTCGCGGGTTTCGTCCGGATTGGTCGGCGGATGCTCGAAGCCGACGAAGTTGATCGCCGGGCCATCGACGTTGAGCTTTACCAGATCGCCTTCGATGCCGATCGTGACATGGGTGATGCCGTGGACATGCGCTTCGTGATGGCGGACGGCGGCGGCATGTGCCGCCGATGTAGCCAGTGCCAGCGCACCGATCAGGCCAAGGATTGCCTTTGCGACCATGGGGCGGATCTCGTCGGATAAGATAGATATGTTATAACATATCAATCATGACACCCCGCAAGCCGCAGGTCTTTGCGATCGCTCCCCGATTACCTTGCGCGAGCCAGCGCCTCACCAAGATGAAGGCTGCGCGCCCGGCAGATGTCGAAATCGTGCACGGTCATCGTGCGGCCGTCCGAGAATTCGAAACGCAGGTCGCGCAGGCATGAACCCGACCTGGCAAGACCCAGCGTCGTCGCGCTGCCGGCGCGAAAAGGGCGCTCGTCCAGATAGTGCCGGATCCACCGCCCACTTCCGGACTCGGCCGAGACGACCTGCTCGACATCGGTGAGCGCGTCATTGATCACGTTCACATAGAACATGGGCACGGCATTGCCGAGATTCGGCAGGCCGGCGAGCAGCAGGGAAACGATGAGGTTACGCATGGCGATTCCTTGATGGAGGCAAAGCCGTCCCCGCGGCACCCACGGGGCACCGTTTCCGATGGACGTTTCGATGGAGGCGGCTCGCCCGGTCGGGCGAGCCGCGAAGGCCGGCTCAGCCCTGCTTGCGGGCGACGAAGTAGTAAACGAGGTTGCCGAGGCCGGTGGCGCCCGCCAGCACGGCGATCATGCCGGGGCTGATGTCCTGCCAGCCGGCGCCCTGGATGATGGCAAAACCGATCCCCAGCGCTACCAGGATCACGCCCCAGCGCAGCGAGGACAGCCGGCGGTTCTGTTCATCGCCCTTCATCAGTGAGGCCATCATCTCCTGCGAGCCCGCCGCGATCAGCTGGCGGCGGATGCGGGCGTCGAGCACCAGGCGGATCGAATAGGTGATCGCGAAGGTAATGCAGACGAACAGGACGATCGGGATGAATATCGCGACTCTCTCTTCCATTGCGTGCTCCTCGATTAAGCGGGTTCGGGGCCATAGATACGGCTGGCCCGCGAACGGTTGCACCCGTCGCGCACGATAACCGGGAAACGTCCCTGGGGAGTGCAACCGTTCGCCTTGTGGACGTATCTTGCATGGCATGGGACCTGCGAACACATGACGGACGACCGGGCAGACGACCGGATCCTGGTGGAAGCCGTGCTGGCGAAAAAACCGGGCGCCTTCGAACGCCTTGTGCGCGAGCACCAGGGCCTGTGCTGGCATATCGTTTACCGGATGGTCCGTCACCCTGAGGACGCCCGGGAGCTGTGCCAGGACACCTTCCTCCGGGTCCACCAGTACCTCGCCCAATACCGGTACGAAAGCAGCCTGAAGTCCTGGATCGGACGCATCGCCTATACGGTGACCTTGCGTCACCTGCAAAAGAAGCACGTCGCCGTGGTGGATATCGGCGACGACGAGGAACACGGCGCCATGCTGGAGAATATCGGCGACGACTTCGACCTCGAGGCGGCCTGGGCCGACCAGCAGACCTCGACAGCACTGCACGAGGCGATCGAGGCGCTGCCGCCCCTGCAACGGACGATCCTGACCCTGTATCACCTGGACGAAGTGTCCATTCCGGAAATCTCCCAGATCACCGGACTGGCCGGTGGTACGATCAAAAGCCATCTGTTCCGGACGCGTCTGCGCCTGCGCGACGCGCTCGAACCGCGGATAGGAGTGAGCATGTGAACACTGAAACGCCCTTCCCCAGCGACGACGCCGAACGCGAATGGCAGGCGCAGGAACGCGCGCTTCGCCACGAACGCCTTGGCCTGGACCCTGCCGGTGACGATAGTGCTGTACGTCGTTATCGCGCCGTGTCCCGTGCACTGGCCGAGCCGCCCGCCATCGCGCTGCCCGCGGATTTTGCCCTCCGCGTCGCCCGTCTGGCCGAAGATCCGACGAGCGCCGATGCTTCCGATACCCGCTTCGAACGTGTGCTGACCTGGTTACTGGGGGCGGGACTGGGAATCGTCGCCCTGGCCGTTCTGATCGTCTACGGCGGGACCGTCCTTCCCACGACCGAAAATGCGATGCCGGCCGGACTGCTCACCAACCAATGGCTCTGGACCCTGGCCGCCTGCGCCCTGGTGTCCGCGATGCCGCAATGGTTGGGCGCGCGTAGAGGCTGAGCAAAAAACTCGCGATCATCGGCGCCCGGCCCCAAAGGACTCGCGCACAGGGTGCGCTTGTGTCTTTGACTTTGGGTAAATTAAAGACGAGAGCGGAGTGCGGCAGGCCGACAGTGCGTAGTGCTAACAGCACGTGTGGGAGCAAGGGCCGCCGCACTCCATC
>DASYLE010000181.1:0-31968 GCA_036009745.1 Luteibacter sp.
ACGATGTCACGATTGACCTCGACGGCCACGCGCCGGCCGCCATAGCCGGCGTCATCGAGCAGGCGGGCGATCGACGTATCGGGGGCGCAGTCGCGCGGACTGCCGTTGAGCACGATTTGCATCCGCGTAGTGTAACCGGCCACGGGTCGAGGTTTCAGCGGTGCGGGTTGCCGTTGCCCGGATCGTTACCGATGCCGTTGCCCGGGTGCCGATCCGGTGGTGGCTGGCGCGGTGGCGGCGCGACCTTCACCTGCACCGGGCCGATCGGCTTCGGATGCGATCCTGGCGGCGGCACGGCGACGGTGACGCTGTTTCCCGGGTCGCGCGGCGGGCGTGGATGGTGATCGTTGTGGCCGTCATGGCCATCGTGGCCATTGTGATCGCCGCGACCGTTCCGGTACCCGGGGTCGTAATAGCCGTAATCGCCGTACCCGCCATAGCCTCCGGCGTAACCCGGCTCATAGCCCTCGTCGTCGTTCTGCTCGTCGTAAGCGGGCTCCGGAGACGCGGTCGGCGTGGCGACCAGGTGGAAAACCGGGGGCCTCGGCAATGCCTGGCTCGGATCGATCGGACGCGCGTCCTCGGCCGGTGTCTTGATCACACTCAGCCCCGGTTTGGGCATGCTCGACTGCGCCCAGGCCGCAAGCGGCGCGAAGGCGCAGACCAGTGCCGCGGATAGCAATGTCCCGCGAAAGCGAGTTCCCGTGCCGTGCATCGTCCTTCTCCGACGTAGGTCAGACGAGCCGATTATCGCGCCACCGCCCGGCGCGTGCGCGTGCCCTCGGAAGATCGTTCAGCCCCGGCCACGTGAAGTGTTCCCCACATGCGAATCTCGGGTTAACATCCCATGCCGACGCGGGTGTAGCTCAATGGTAGAGCTGTAGCTTCCCAAGCTACTGACGAGGGTTCGATTCCCTTCACCCGCTCCATCGAACATCCCGGCTTCCGTGTTGATCGATGCGTCCCGGCACCCTCCGGCCACAGTAATGACACATGCCTGAAGACGTTCCCAGGCCCCGAAAGCTCGCGTGTATTTTTGCAATCTTTAGAATATTGCAGTACAGTTTCTTGAAGTTTGCCGCGGAGTAATTCGATGACCACGACGTTTCTTCAACAGTTCGAGACGGGGGATGTGCCGGCGATCGATCACAACAAATTCGTCGCCATCGTGGATGCCGGCGCCGTGGAGGATGTAATCGCCTATGGTGCGGGTGGGGCGTGGTCGCTAGCCGTGGTTTGCAACCATCAGGTGCACGCACTCACGGCGGCACGCAGTAAGGGGTTACGCCGATTCGCCCGTGTCGATTCGGTGCTCGCATACCTGAAGGATGTGGGGGTAGTCGGGTTCCGCGTCGATGTTGCAGGTGCGGCGGAAGCTGCCAATGGCAATCGGAAACGTCCCGACCTGGCCGAAGCGATGCGTGAGACGCATGCGTCGGCGGCGGATCATCGTCGCTGGTTGGAGGAAGCGGCAGAAGCCGAGGACGGCCTCCCGACCGTTCCGGGACAGCTGGTCGAGGCCAGGATGGCGGCGCGACGAAAAGGCGGGTGAGGATAGCTCCTCTCATCAAGGATGATTTTCATGGAAGTTGATTGGAAGCAAAAAGCCGAAAGCGATCGCGACAGCATCTATGACAATCTGGAGGCGGCAAGCAAGGACGCGGCAAATGGTACTGACCAGAAGATTGCCATCGGGGTAGCGGACATCGCTTCTGGCTTGTTGAGCGGACATCTTGTCGAAGGCTCAACGACCGTCCATCGGCTGGTATTAAGCACCGGGCATTACATTTTGTACGAGAAGCTCGAATCGCGTATCACTATCCTGCGAATCAGGAGCTAGCCCCGTCGCGACTGCGGCTACAAGCTAGGCGAGGGTTGCCGCGTTGCCGTCGCACGCTTTTCACATAACCCATACACCCTGGCGCAGCTTCCGCTGAACGCCGGGCGCGCATCGGTGAATCGCCGGTTGAATCCCCGGTTGAATCCGCACGCATCCTTCGGCATTCTGTGAGGCCCGGGGCTAGGCCCTGGTATCCCGGATCGCGTTCCCCTCGATCCGCATCGGTCCCCATCCAGCAGTCGAGCGCGCGAGATCATGGCGAACGTCATCACCCTCGGCTGGCGGGAGCGTCTTTCGATGCCGCCTTTCGGAATCGCCTCGATGAAGGCGAAGCTGGATACCGGTGCGCGCAGTTCGTCGCTGCACGTCGAATCGCTGCAGGTCTTCGAGCGCGAGGACGGTACGTGGCTGCGTTTCCAGGTGCGCACGACCCGCAAGGGTGGCCTGTCCGCACCGTGCGAGGTACGCGCCACGGGGCGTCGCTCCGTCACTGACTCCGGTGGGCATGTCACCACGCGCTGGTTCATCGTCACCGAGATCGAACTGGCCGGCGTCCGGGTTCCGGTTGAAATGAACCTGACCGATCGTCGCCATATGCTTTTTCCGCTGCTGCTCGGGCGCACCGCGCTGGCAGGGCGATTCAGGGTCGACCCGACTCTCTCCTACACCCGGTCGCCCGTGCGGGCGGCCACCATGGACACTCCATGAAACTTGCCATCCTGTCGCGCAACGCGCGGCTGTATTCGACCCAGCGGCTGGCCGAAGCCGCGCGTAAGCGCAAGCACACCGTACGCGTTCTCGATCCGCTGCGTTGCTACATGAGCATTGCGCCGCAGGCGTTCGCGATCCATTTCAAAGGCAAGCCGCTGACCGGCATCGACTACGTGATCCCGCGCATCGGTGCGTCGAGCACGTTCTACGGCACGGCGGTATTGCGCCAGCTGGAACTGATGGGGGTGTACACGCCCAACCCGTCCGACGCGGTGCTGCGCGCCCGCGACAAGTTGCGCTGCCTCCAGTTGTTGGCCGCGCAGGGCCTGGACATGCCGATGACGGCATTCGGCGATAACCCGGACGACACTTCCGACCTGCTGGCGATGCTTGGCGAACCGCCGCATATCATCAAGCTCAACGAGGGTACCCAGGGGCAGGGTGTGGTGCTGGCGGAGAAACGCTCGGCCTCGCAGAGCGTGATCGAGGCCTTCCGTGGCCTGTACGCCAATTTCCTGGTGCAGGAATTCATCCGCGAGGCCAACGGCAGTGATCTGCGCTGTTTCGTGGTTGGCGACAAGGTGGTCGCCTCGATGCAGCGCTCCTCGGCGCCGGGCGAGTTCCGCGCCAATCTTCACCGCGGCGGCACGGCCATGGCCGTGGAACTGACCGAGGCGGAGCGGACCATGGCCGTGCATGCCGCCACCGCGCTCGGCCTGGCCGTGGCCGGAGTCGACCTGCTGCGTTCGTCGCGGGGCCCGCTGCTGCTCGAGGTCAATGCCTCGCCGGGCCTGGAGGGTATCGAGGCCAGTACCGGGGTGGACGTGGCCGACGCCATCATCGCCCACTGCGAAGAGCAGGTCAGGCTTCGCCGCAAGCCGGCGGAGCGCAAGCGCAAGATTGCCAAGGCATTGAAGTAGAATGGTTTTTTTGGCTTTTAACAACCATTTAAAAGGCCGGGGCGTACAAAGGTTTCACCGTGAACCCCTTCGACATGGGTTTACGGTATCGGGGCAGTAGTAGCTTGGGCCCAAGCGAGACGAACCTTACGTCGTCTCCTTGGGCCTTTTCTTTGCGTGTCTTCCGGGCGCCCCGCCGGCCCACTCATTCAGCCTCTTGGCTGTCGGGCACCGGCAATCCCCGTTAAGCTTCACGCACCGTTATCCCGCGACCGCACATTGGAGCGCCGCATGCGCGTATTGGTGATCGAAGACAACAACGATATCGCGACCAACATCGGGGATTACCTCGAAGATCGCGGACATGTCGTTGACTTCGCCGGCGACGGCGTCACCGGCCTGCACCTGGCCGTGGTGCACGATTTCGATGTCATCGTGCTCGACCTGACCCTGCCGGGCATGGATGGCCTGGATGTGGCCCGCAAGCTGCGCCACGAAGCGCACAAGCAGACCCCGGTGCTGATGCTGACGGCGCGCGACGCGCTGGAGCAGAAGCTGACCGGCTTCGAATCCGGCGCCGACGACTACATGACCAAGCCGTTCGCCCTGCAGGAACTGTCGGCGCGCCTGGAAGTATTGGCCCGTCGTGGCAAGGGCCCGCAGAGCCGCGTGCTCAAGGTCGCCGACCTGACCTACAACCTCGACACCCTGACCGTGAGCCGTGAAGGCAAGTCGATCCAATTGAATCCCATTGGGCTGAAGCTGTTGCAGGCACTGATGGAAGCAAGCCCCTCGGTAGTCACGCGCCAGGACCTCGAGCAGCGCGTGTGGGGCGAGGAACTGCCCGACAGCGATTCGTTGCGCGTCCACATCCATGGCCTGCGTGCCGCGATCGACAAGCCATTCGAGAAGCCGCTTATCCACACCCGTCACGGCATCGGGTACCGCATGGTCGATCCGGATGCAGTCCAGGCGTAAGCTCCGTTTTCGCCTGATCGTCTCGTTCGCGCTCTTCGGATTCGGCCTCAGTGCTCTGTTCGCGTTCGCGGCGCTGAATATCCGTACCCGCGTCGAGGACCAACTGGTCAATGCCAGCCTGCTCGATGACGCGAAGTGGGCGAACGAGCAGGCGCGCCAGAATCCAGGCGGGGCGGGCGCCGGTTCGCGCCTGCTTACCGGGTCGATCCTCAGCGATCGTACGCTCTATAAAGCGCCGCTTGCCTGGCAAAACCTGGACAACGGCGTACACGATATCCACGAGCCCGATCCGACGACACGCGAAGACCATCACTACAAGCTGGCGGTCTATCGCGAGGCCGGCATCATCAGCTTCCTGCGCTATGACGTTTCGCGCGAGGAGCTTGGCAAACAGCAATTGGTGATCAGTGTCATCGCCGCCGTCTTCATCTTCGGCCTGCTTTCGCTGTTACTCGGCTTCTGGCTTTCCTCGCGTGTATTGCGGCCTGTCACCGAGCTTGCCGAACGGCTGCGTGCCTTTCGCCGCATCGGCAAGGCCGAGCCGCTGGCGCCGCATTTTGCCGATGACGAAGTCGGGGAACTGGCGCGGTCGCTCGATGACTATGCCGCGAAGCTGACCGAGATCGTCGCCCGCGATCGCGAATTCAATTCCGATGTCAGCCACGAACTGCGCACGCCACTGGCGGTGATCGCCAGTACCACCGAACTGCTGCAGGGCGCGCCTGACCTCAGCGACAAATTGCGCGAGCGCCTGAAGCGCATCGAGCGCGCATCGCGCCAGGCGACGGAACTGATCGAGGCACTCTTGCTGCTCTCGCGTGCCGAGCGCCGTGGCCCGACCCGTGGCGAGACCACCGATGTGGCCAAGGTCGCGGCCGATGTGATCGAGAGCCAGCGGCCGCAGATGAGCGGCAAGCCGATCGAGATCGAACTGATCGCGGCGCAGACGGTGACGGTGAATGCACCCGCCTCGGTACTGTCGGTCGCGTTGACCAACCTGATCGGCAATGCGATCAAGTACACGATGCAGGGCAAGGTCACGGTGCGCGTGATCGACGGCCGCATCGATGTCGCCGATACCGGTCCCGGCATCAAGCCGGAAGACGCCGAGAAACTCTTTCAGCGAGGTATCCGTGGAGAAGGCGCGGCGGGCGGCGGTGCCGGTCTCGGCCTGGCGATCGTGCGGCGGCTGTGCGAACTCTATGAGTGGGATGTGTCGCTGCGTCCGCGCGAGGATATGGCGGGCGCGATCTCGACGATCGATTTCAGGTGATGTGGGAGCGAACCCTGTGCGCGAGTCCTTTGGGGCAGTGACTTTCCAGAGCTGGCGATCGGGACAATCACGGCTCCAAAGGACTCGCGCACAGGGTGCGCTCCAACAGCGCTCCTACAAAATCAGAGCGGTTCCAGCCAGCCCCAGCGGTCCGCCGTGCTGCCGTTGAACAGGCCGAAGTAAAGCTCCTGCAGGCGGCGCGTCACCGGGCCGGCCTTGCCGCTACCGACTGGCTTGCCGTCGACCGAGCGGATCGGGGTGACTTCAGCGGCGGTGCCGCACATCAGGATTTCGTCGGCCAGATAGAGGTATTCGCGCGGCAGGTCGCGTTCGATCACCTCGATGCCTTCCTCGCGTGCCAGCGTCGCCAGCGTATGCCGGGTGATGCCGCTGAGGATCGACGCGCTCGCCGGAGGCGTGTGCAGGACGCCGTCGAAGACCAGGAACAGGTTCTCGCCCGCGCCTTCGCTGAGCAGGCCCGTGGAGGCCAGCGCGATGCCTTCACCGAAGCCGAGGCGACGCGCTTCACGAGCGATCAGCTGCCCGGACAGGTAATTGCCGCCAGCCTTGGCGCCGGCCGGAATGGTGTTCGGTGCAAAACGCTGCCAGCTCGACACGCAGGCGTCGATGCCGGTTTCCAGCGCCTCGGGCCCGAGGTACGGGCCCATCGGCCAGCTGGCAACGGCGACGTCGGTTGGGCAGTCGGCCGACAGACCAAAGCCGCCGAGCCCGCGGAATGCGACAGGGCGCAGATAGGCCGCGGTCAGTTCGTTACGTTTGACGACGTCGCGACAGGCCGCGATCAGTTCGTCGGGCGTGTACGGGATGACGATGTCGTAGATCTTCGCCGACAGGTACAGGCGCTTGATGTGGTCGGTGAGGCGAAAGATCGCTGCACCGTCCGGGGTGGCGTAGCTACGGATGCCTTCAAAAACGGAGGAGCCGTAATGCAGCGCGTGCGCCATCACATGCACGGTGGCCTCGCGCCACGGCTTGATCTCGCCGTTCTGCCAGATCCATTCGGGGTAAGTCTGCGACATGCTGGGGGCCTCCTGGGGACCGCCCATGATAGCTGGTGGCGGCTTTCGGGGCCCCGCTTTTCGCCGGACGCGTTAGCCGGGTGGCGTCAGCCACAGGCAACCGGCGTGCCGCACGATGCCAAAATGGGTTTCCTGCGCCGCGCCGGCCATCCCGGTATGCACCCTCAGGTCGCTGGCGGGCGCTTCGTCATCGGCCTGGGCGTCGCCGAAGTCGAGCAGGGGCTGCCGGGTCAGGCTATTGAGTGTGCGGATATCGGCCACCGTCCCGGCGCTGCCACCGTTCCACAGGATCAGCCCGGCCAGGCGGTTGGCATCGCGGGCCGCGAAGGCGTCGACGATGGCCTGGCGCAACTCGGCGCGGGTCGCCGCGCACAGCACAGGAACGGTCGAGCTCAGGCCGGCTGCCGCCACCGGTGTGGCCGGGGCGACCGCGTCCGTGGCCTGGACGCTGGCGCAGGGCTGGTCGGTGAAGACCTGTCGCCCGTTGGCGTCCACGCAGCGACGAATCGGGTTTTGCGCGTGGGTGGCCGTCGCGGCAACGCAGAGGACAAGGAGCAGGGCGAGGCGAGGCATCCGCCGAGCATAGTCCTTGCCCGCGACGTCGACTGTGCCCAGGCTCGCTAAAGCCGTTCGAGGACGGACAGCGTCGCCTTGGCGCGGTTGATCGTATAGAAGTGCAACCCCGGCGCGCCGCCATCGAGCAGGCGCCGGCAGAGCTCGGCCACCACGTCGGCGCCAAGGTCGCGCACCGCCGTCGCATCGTCGCCATGGGCCTGCATGCGCTTGACGATCCAGCGCGGGATTTCCGCGCCGCACGCTTCGGAAAAGCGGCGCAACTGGGTGAAATTCGCGATCGGCATGATGCCCGGCACGATCGGGATGTTCACGCCCAGCCGGGTGACGTCGTCGATGAAGCGGAAGTACGCATCGGCGTTGAAGAAGTACTGGGTAATCGCGCCATTGGCGCCGGCGTCCACCTTGGCCTTGAAGTGGCGCAGGTCGTCCAGCGCGTTGTCCGCCTGCGGGTGGATTTCCGGATAGGCGGCGACTTCGATATGGAAATGATCGCCGCTGTGTTCACGGATAAAGGCCACCAGTTCGGCCGCATAACGAAAATCGCCCGGCGTCGCCATGCCCGAGGGCAGGTCGCCGCGCAACGCGACGATGCGTCGGCAATCGGTTTGTCGATAGGTATCGAGCAGGGCGGCGATCTCGGCCCGGGTGCCGCCCATGCAACTCAGGTGCGGGGCGACATGCAGGCCGTGCTCATGGCGAAGATGACGCACGGTTTCGTCGGTATAGCTCAGCGTCGAGCCGCCGGCACCGAAGGTCACCGAGACATAGTCGGGCGAGTGCGGTTTCAGGCGGTCGACCGCAGCGTCGAGCTGGGCCTTCTGCTCATCGGTCTTGGGCGGAAAGAATTCGAAGCTTATCGCCGGCATGGGCAGATCCTTGGCATCCAATGCGGGCGAGTATATATCTTTCCATGGAGATGAAAAGATAAGGTTGGCCGCGCCACGGTCGGGTGGCGCGCGGCAAGGGCTCAGCGGAAGGCGGCGACCGTGGCGGCCCGTTCGTTCATGTCGGCAAGCCGGCTAACGTCGCTTCTTGACCGTGAACTTGTCGACCTGGGCCCCGATAGGGTGTCGGCATAAGAAAGGGCGCATCGCTGCGCCCTTTCCTTGTTTCGCATGTTCCGCCGTGGATCAGTAGCGGTAATGGTCCGGCTTGTACGGGCCTTCCACCGGCACGCCGATGTAGGCGGCCTGGTCGGCGGTGAGCGTGGTCAGCTTCACGCCGATCTGCGCCAGGTGCAGGCGGGCGACTTCCTCGTCCAGCTTCTTGGGCAGGCGGTAGACCGTCTTCTCGTACGTGTCCTTGTTCTTCCACAGGTCGATCTGCGCCAGCGTCTGGTTGGAGAAGCTGTTCGACATCACGAAACTCGGATGGCCGTGGGCGCAGCCGAGGTTGACCAGGCGGCCTTCGGCGAGCATGTAGATGGCACGACCCGAAGCGAAGGTGTAACGGTCGACCTGCGGCTTGATCGTCTCGCGCGAGACGTCCTTCGCCGTGTTCAGGCGATCCATCTGGATCTCGTTGTCGAAGTGGCCGATGTTGCAGACCAGGGCGTTGTTCTTCATCGCCGCCATGTGCTCGAGCGTGATGATGTCCTTGTTGCCCGTGGTGGTGACGTAGATGTCGCCGATGCCGAGCGTGTCTTCGATCGTGGTGACCTGGAAGCCTTCCATCGCGGCCTGCAGGGCATTGATCGGGTCAATCTCGGTGACGATGACGCGCGCGCCGAAGCCCTTGAGCGAATGCGCGCAACCCTTGCCGACGTCGCCATAACCGCAGACGACGGCGACCTTGCCGGCGACCATCAGGTCGGTGGCGCGCTTGATGCCATCGGCCAGCGATTCACGGCAGCCATAGAGGTTGTCGAACTTGCTCTTGGTGACCGAGTCGTTGACGTTGATCGCGGGAACCAGCAGCAGGCCGGCTTCGGCGAGCTGGTACAGGCGATGCACGCCGGTGGTGGTTTCCTCGGAGACACCGCGCCATTCGGCGGCGACCTTGGTCCAGAAGCCCGGGCGCTCCTTGGCGACGCGCTTCAACAGGTCCTTGATCACCTGCTCTTCGTGGTTGGCGCCGGGGCTGTTGACCCAGTCCGAACCGTTCTCGAGCTCCAGGCCCTTGTGGATCAGCAGGGTCGCGTCGCCGCCGTCGTCGACGATCAGCTGCGGACCGGTCTCGCCCGGGTGGGTGAGCATGTCGAGCGTGCAGTCCCAGTACTCTTCCAGGGACTCGCCCTTCCAGGCGAACACCGGCAGGCCGCCGGCGGCCATCGCCGCGGCGACGTCGTCCTGGGTGGAGAAGATGTTGCACGAGGCCCAGCGCACCGAGGCGCCGAGTTCGCGCAGGGTCTCGGCCAGCACGGCCGTTTCCTTGGTGACGTGCAGTGAGCCGGACAGGCGCACGCCCTTCAGCGGCTTCTCTTTGGAATACTGGGCGCGGATCTGCATCAGGCCCGGCATCTCCTCTTCCGCCATGCGGATGCGGCGGCGGCCGAGGTCGGCGAGGGACATGTCGCGGACGTTGTAGTCGTTCGCGGCGGTATCTTTGGTGACAGCGTTCATGGGCTTTGGCTCCGATTGGTTACGGGGGCGCGGTTGCTGCTGTTACCGCGCCGAGCCTGGCCGTTCTGGACGGTCGCAGCGCCCCTCGGCGGGCAAGACAAGGCCTCGATTATATCCTTTCTTCCGGATGAATGGATAAAGGCGAAAAATTAGGTAAGGTGGGGGTTCGACCCGAGTATGAGCACGATCATGGAAACGCCGCGCGACAACGAATTCCTCCCCCACGACGGTCCCCTCCGCGAGGATGTCCGCCGGCTCGGAGCCCTGGTCGGGCAGATGCTGGCCGAGCAGGGTGGCAAGGCATTCTTCGAGCAGGTCGAGACGGTGCGAACCGAGGCGATCCGCCGTCGGCGCAGCGGTGCCGCGGTCGAGGCGCTGGCCGGGACACTGACTGGCCTGGATGCCGCCGCCGCTGAAGCCCTGGCGCGTGCCTTCGCCACCTATTTCCAGGCAGTGAACACCGCCGAACGCGTGCACCGCATCCGCCGTCGTCGCGACTACCAGCGCGAGGGCGCCGCGCCGCAGCCCGAATCGCTGGAGGCCGTGCTGGCCGGACTGAAGAAGCAGGGGGTCGGTCGCGATGAGCTGCTTGCCCTGCTCGCGCGGCTGGATGTCGAGCCCGTGTTCACTGCCCATCCCACCGAGGCGGTGCGCCGGTCGCTGCTGGAGAAGGAGCAGGAAATCGTGCGTGCCCTGGTCGAGGAATTCGATCCGACGCGTACGCCGCAGGAGCGACGCGACGACGATGCACGCATCTTGATGGCGCTGTCCGCCGGCTGGCAGACGGCCGAGGCTTCGCGTGTGCGACCGAGCGTGCAGGATGAGTTCGACCATGTCGGCTTTTACCTCGCCCAGCCGATCTACCGTGTGCTGCCGGCCTTGTACGAATCCATGCAGCAGGCCTTCGCCGACAGTTACGGCGCGGTCGACGAGCTGCCGCGGCTACTGCGTTTCGCCACCTGGGTTGGCGGCGATATGGACGGCAATCCCAATGTCGGCGCGGACACCATCGCGGCCAGCCTGGCAGCGCAGCGCAGCCACGTGCTGGAGCGCTATGGCGAAGATGTTGGCGAGCTGGCGCGCCTGCTCAGCCAGACGGACGATCGCGTCAGCATCGACGAGCGTCTTGGCCGACGATTGGAGGATTACCGCGAGCGCATGCCCGAGGCCGCCGCGCGAATCCGTCCACGCCATGCGGACATGCCATACCGCTGCTTCCTGAGTATGGTTGCGGCGCGTCTCGAGGCCACACTCGGCGAGCAGGCCGATGCCTACGCCTCCGCCGACGAGTTCATCGACGATATTGCCCTGGTCGAGAAGAGCCTGCTGGGTCATGGCGGTGCGCATGCGGGTGCATTCGCCGTGCGCCGCCTGCTCTGGCGCGCGCGGACCTTCGGTTTCCACCTGGCGCGGCTGGACGTGCGCCAGGACGCGCGCGTCCATGACGAGGCGTTATCCGCGCTGCTCGACGATACGCAATGGACCCAGTACGACAATGGCAAGCGGGTGCGCCTGCTCGGTCCCTACGCCGGCGGCGAGCGCAGTTTCATTGCCGGCGAGGACAATGAGGCCGCCACGTCGCTGCGCGCCGTATTCGCCACGATCGCCGACGCACGCAAGCGCTACGGGCCCGAGGCAACCGGCCTGTACATCATCAGCATGGCCGAATCGGCGGCGGACGTGCTCGCCGTGCTCGCCCTGGCGCGCCGCGGTGGCCTGCTGGAGAACGGACGCGTACCACTCGATGTCGCCCCGCTGTTCGAGACCATCGACGATCTGAAAGAAGGCCCGGCGACCTTGCAGGCCTTGCTTGACGATCAGGTCTATCGCGCGCATCTCGCCGCGCGCGGCGATCGGCAGTGGGTCATGCTGGGGTACTCCGATAGCGGCAAGGACGGCGGTACCGTTGCTTCGCGCTGGAGCCTGCAGCGCGCCCAGGTGGAGATGCTGGCGGTGGCCAAAACCACCGGTATCCGGCTTGCCTTCTTCCACGGTCGCGGTGGCTCGGCCAGTCGCGGCGGTTCGCGGATCACGCCGGCCTTGATGGCCTCGCCGCGCGGCTCGGTCGGTGGCGTGCTGCGCGTGACCGAGCAGGGCGAGGTCATCCATCGCAAATACGGTACGCGCGCACTGGCCTTGCGCAACCTGGAACAGACGGTTGGCGCAGTGATGCGCGCTTCATTGCGACCGCGCATCGCCGAATCGCGCGAAGACAGCTGGCGCGGGATCATGGCGGACCTTTCCGATCGCAGCCGGGTCGCTTATCGCGCTTTCGTCGAAACCGAGGGCTTCGTCGATTACTTCCGTGGCGCCACGCCGATCGACGTGATCGAACGGATGACCCTGGGCTCGCGTCCGGCGCGCCGTCGCAGCATGAAAGGCGTGGAAGACCTGCGCGCGATCCCCTGGGTCTTCGCCTGGACCCAGTGTCGCGCGGTGCTCACCGGCTGGTATGGCCTGGGCAGTGCGCTGGAGCAGGGGGCAGCCGCGCACGGCGAAAACGCGCTCGCCGAAATGGCGCGCGAGTGGCCTTTCTTCACCACCATGCTGGACGATGTCGAGATGGTGCTGGCCAAGGCCGATCTCGCCATCGCCGAAGCGTTCTCGAAGCTGGCCGGCCCATTGCACCAGACGTTCTTCCCGATGATCCGCGAGGAATTCGAGCGCACCGTGCACTGGGTGCTGAAGCTCAAGGGCGCTGAAGAATTGTTGCAGGGCGACCCACGCCTCGCCGTATCGATCCGCCTGCGTAATCCGTACGTGGATCCGATGAGCCTGTTGCAGGTGGACCTGCTCAAGCGCTGGCGCGCGACGAAAGGCGAGGACGATGCCTTGCTGTCGGCCCTGGTCGCATGCGTGAACGGCGTTTCGCAAGGCCTGCAAAACACCGGCTGAGCATGGAGCCGTTCGCAAACGGTCGGCATCCATGCCTCCCCCGCTGCGTGGCCTTGTCGTCCCCGCCGGACCTCACTGTTTAAAGGGGCCCCGGGATCACGAGCCGGCTGATCGCCGTGTATCTATAGATGGCCAGCGTGAAAGGTCCGGCTCCAAGGGACTCGCGAACAGGGTTCGCTCCCACAAGGTCGCGGCAATCTGCTCCTGTGGGAGCGAACCCTGTTCGCGAGTCCTTTGAGGCCGTGACTTCCCACGCTGCTATGCTCTTGATTTCCCCCGGGCAGCAGCGGGTCTGCGCCAGCATGACGTTCAAGGGCGTTGCAGCCTCAGGTTGTCGAGGCCTCGAGTTCTTCCCAACGTGCGAAGGCCTTCTCGAGTTCCCCCTGCAATGCGGCAATCGCTTCATTCGCCTTCACGATGACGGCGCCATCCTGCTGGAAGAAGCCCGGTGCATTCATCGCTTCGGTGCGTGCGGCGATGTCGGCTTCGAGTTGCTCCAGCTTTGCCGGCAGCAAATCCAGCTCGCGCTGTTCCTTGAAGCTGAGCTTGCGCTTCGGGGCAGCCGCAACGACAGGCGCAGCGGGCTTTGGAGCGGGTGCACTTGTTGTCGTCGATGCCACAGGACGCTGACGTACCCAGTCGCTGTATCCACCGACATAGTCGCCCACCTTGCCATCGCCTTCGAGCACCAGGGTGCCGGAGACGACGTTGTCGAGGAAGGCGCGGTCATGGGAAACCAGCAGCAAGGTGCCTGAGTATTCGCCGAGCAGTTCCTCGAGCAGCTCCAGCGTCTCGACGTCCAGGTCGTTGGTCGGTTCGTCCATCACCAGCAGGTTGGAGGGCTGGGCGAACAGCTTGGCCAGCAGCAGGCGGTTGCGCTCGCCGCCGGACAGGCGGGTAATTGGCGCTCGGGCACGCTCGGGCGAGAACAGGAAGTCCTGCAGGTAACCGACGATGTGCTTGCGCTGGCCGTTGAGTTCGATGAACTCGCGGCCCTGGGCGACATTGTCCAGCGCGTTCAGCGACTCGTTGAGCAAGGAGCGGTGCTGGTCGAAGTAGGCGATCTCGAGACCCGTACCGAGCGTTACTTCACCTTCCTGCGGCTTCAGTTCCCCGAGCAGGATCTTCAACATCGTGCTCTTGCCGGCGCCGTTCGGCCCGATGATGCCGATGCGGTCGCCGCGCATGATCGTGGTCGAGAAATCGCGCAGCAGGGTGCGACCACCGTAAGCCTGGGTGATGTGTTTCGCGTCGATCACCTTGCGCCCGCCCGCCTGCGCGGTGGCCAGGGTGATCTTCGCCGTGCCGCCGACTTCGCGGCGATCGGCGCGCTCGTTACGCAAGGCCTTCAGCGCGCGCACGCGACCTTCATTGCGGGTGCGCCGGGCCTTGATGCCCTGGCGGATCCACACTTCTTCCTGGGCGAGCTTCTTGTCGAACAGCGAGTTCGCCTGCGATTCGGCGTGCAGACGCTCCTCGCGGCGGCGCAGGTAGTTCTCGTAGTCGCCCGGCCAGCTGGTCACCTGGCCGCGGTCGATCTCGACGATGCGGGTGGCCAGCGAGCGCAGGAAGCTGCGGTCATGGGTAATGAAGATGATGCTGCCGGCGAAGTTCTTCAGGAACTCCTCGAGCCAGGCGATCGCCTCGATATCCAGGTGGTTGGTCGGCTCGTCGAGCAGGAGCAGGTCGGGTGCGCGGACCAGCGCCTGGCCAAGCAGGACACGCCGCTTCATACCGCCGGAAAGCTCGGAGAAGTCGCTGTCCTCGGGCAGTTCAAGCCGGGTGATGACCTGCTGCACGCGCGCGTCGAGATCCCAGCCGTTCTGCGCCTCGATCTTGTGCTGCACATCGCCCAGCCGGTCGAAATCGCCGCTGGCGATCAGGTGGTGGTATTCGGCAAGCAGGAGGCCGAGCTCTCCCAGACCCGCGGCGACCACGTCGAAGACGCTGCCGGCGGTGTCCTGCGGCACTTCCTGGGTCAGCCGCGCGATCCGCGTGCCACCCTGGACGCGCACCTCGCCGTCGTCGGGATGCAGTTCCCCGGCAATCAGTTTCATCAGGGTGGATTTGCCGGCGCCGTTGCGCCCGACAATACAGACCCGCTCGTTGGTTTCGATCGAAAGATCCACCTGTTCGAGCAGGAGCGGGCCGCCGACACTGAAGTCGAGCCGTTGAAGTTGGATAAGGGACATCCGCCTATTGTAGCTGGCCGCGAGCCAGTCCGTAGCCCCAAAAAAAGACGGCCGCCGTGGGAGCGGCGGCCGAACTGGGGAGGTCTAGCCGGGGAATTGCGGGTCGCCGGCGCTTTTCTGGTTATGTGGGTTCGAAAAACTCAGAGCGAGAAGTCGTAGCGCGCGCCCAGGCGGACGTAACGCGGCGTCTGGTAGCTGATCGTCCGCAGGTACTGCGGATTTGCGCCGCCGCTGCCGGTTTGGAACTGTTCGTAGACCGAAAGCGTCCTTTGCTGGCTAAAGACATTGAAAATATCGGCGGTAAAGGCAAGTTTGTAGCCGGCAAACGCGGGCGTGTACTGTGCACTCAGGTCGAGTTGCCAGGTCCATGGCAGTCGACCTTGCGAACCACGTGGTGCGGGCTTGCCTTCACAGTAGAAGAACGAGGAACCGTAACCGAATGGATCATTGGGCCCGACGCCAAGGCAGTTGCGTGGGCGTCCCGAGGCGATGGTCGAGTTCGCGCCGAACATCCACTCCGGCGTCATCTGGAAGTAGCCATATGCCTTGATCACGTGTCGACGGTCATTCGGCAACGGGCCATTGCTACCGACCATCAATTCCGGGAAATCCCAATCCTGCGTCACGGACGGGTCCAGCTGGCCGATATCGGACTTCAGCATGCCTTCGGAGTTGCCGTAGCTGCGCGAGAATACGTATTGGACCTTGCCGTACCAGTTCTGGTTGAACTGGTGCTCCAGATACGTGTCGAGCGCGTAGTACTTTCGCTTCAGCTTTGGAAAGCCGAGGTCTTCCTTGCTGAGGTTGAAGGCGGTGTAGTCGCCCTTGCCGGTCGTGTCAATCATGAAACTGTTCGACTGGCCGGGGTTGAACAGGAAGCAACCATCGAGCTTTGCGTTCTTGATGTCTATGCCATTGCGCTCGGCGTATCGCTCGAACGGTCGGCTGTCGCAGAAGTCGTCGATTGAACTCTTGAGCTTGCGTAGCGTTACCTTGGAGCCAAAGGCCCAGTCGTTGCCAAGCTGCTTGTCGAAACCGAGGATGTACTCATCCTGGTAGTAAGCCTTGAGACCGGTGGCCGCCACGGAACGAGGGTCGGGTGTCGTACCGTCAGATCCATTGACGTAGTTGACGTCGCTGATCGGCTTGATGCCGGTCGGCTGACCAGTGACCGGATCGGTACCTTCGAACGTATACCACTGGCGCTCGAAGACAGCGCCGGAAGCAGCGCGCAACGCAACATTGGACGGGATCGCCAAATGATAGCGACCCGCATTCGCATAGACCTTGAAAGTCGAGTCGCCGAATACGTCCCAGCTCAGGCCAAGGCGTGGCGCGAGCTGATGCCGCTGCTTGGCATAGATCTGCCCACCGCCATTGAAGTTGCTGAACTGCTCATTTCGCAGACCAATATAGGCGAGCCAGTTGTCGCTAACCTGCCAATGATCTTCGATGTACTGAGCCGATTGTTCGACCTTCACATTGGCGCCAGTATCGAACTTCTGCCGACGGACGAGTTCGGTAGTTCCATCGGGAATCTGCAAGGTGGGATAGGTCGCTAGCAGGTTCTCCAGGTCGTCGGGTTTTGTCGGAACGTTGAGATAGGTCCACGCGTCGCCGCCTTCATACGTGGTTCCGCTGAAAGACTTCAGCGTCTGGTTGTCCACGCCCGCCCGAAGATTGTGTGCACCCAGGCGGTATTCGACGTCCAGTCGCCAACTGCTCGTATCGTCGCGCGATCCGGGTCGCAGATAGCCGCCATTTATGATTCCACAGCCCGTCACGGGGTTGGGCTTGCCGCGCGAATCGGTGATGGGTGGACAATCGCGTCCCGTGACGCTCAGCGGGCTGTCGACGTGGTTGCTACGGCTTTTTCCGTAAAGCGCGTTCACAGTGAGACTATCGGTCAGGTAGCCCGTGTACTTTGTAATGTAGACGTCGCCACCAGGTGTTGCGCCAGCTTCACCATCGTAATTCTTGAGGATTTCCTTGCCGCGATATTGCCCGGTCTGGCCAGTCGTATAGTCGTAACCGTAGACACTACGCGTCTGCTGTGACTTATCGCTGAGGGCGGTCAACTCCAGTAGATGGTTGTCGGTGATATTCCAGTCGATCTTGGTCAGCCAGCGCGTGAGCGTGGTTTGATCCGGCGAAGCGGTACTCGCCAGGTTCGAGTTGACGCCTCGGGAGCCGCCGCTTTCCGTGATGTCTGCCGTGCCGTAGAAGAACAGTCGGTCCTTGATGAGCGGCCCACTGACATAGGCGGCGTACTCGTATTCCCAGCCCTTGTTTCTGCTGCGGTCGCGATAGAGCTCGCCGTCCTTGTAATAGATGTTCCGCGGCGAGTCGGCCAGAACGCGAGGCGACCACAAGACCTGCGCGCCGCCCTTCCAGGTGTTGCCGCCGCGCTGGGTAATGATATTGACCACGCCGCCAGTGGATCGGCCGTATTCGGCTCCGTAGCCGCCGGTATAGATCTGTTGTTGATCGATGGCGTTGAAGGGAAGGCCGATTGATCCGATGCCCGTCAATGCATTGGTCACCGAAAAGCCATTGATGTAGTACTGGTTTTCCGCGGCGGAGGCGCCGCCGAAGGAGGCGACGTTACCGTAGCGTGAGTCAGCCGAAACGGTGCCTGGCGCAAGCAGTGCGGCGGCGGTGGTGTTGCGCGCCAACGGCAGTTTCCGTAACTGCTCGGAGGTAATCACCGTGCGTGAGTCGACCGAGGAGATATCGATGGCGGGTAACGCATTGGCGACCACGGCGATGCCTTCGAGCTGCTGCGAGGCCTCGGCGATAAAGCTTACGTCGCTGCCCGAGCCGATGTTGACGCTGACGTTGTCGCGGGTGCCGACCGTGGCGCCATCGCGGAGCAGGGTGACCTTGTAGCGACCAACCGGCAGGGATGCGGCGCGGTAGCGGCCCTCGGCGTCGACGGCGATCTCACGGACCAGGCCGGTATCGATGTTCTCGACACGGACCTGCGTGTTCGCGGCCGCATGCGCACGGCCGAAGATGACGCCGGATGCATTCGACTGTGCGAAGGCGCTGGTTGAGGCCAGGCTTGCGGTGACGGCCAGTGCGATGAGGGAGCGGCGAAAGGTTCGTTGGACCAGCGGGGGGTGTTTGGGCATGTGGCTTCTCTCTTCCCTGTGAAAAAGGTTCCCGCATGACGGGACCGGCGACTTCCTGACGCACGGACGAAACCTGGACGCGGCAAGACGCGCGATGCACGGAGAAACCGGGAAGAGGCAGGCATGGCTGCACTCGGGAAAGCCGGCGCAGGCATCCTCATTGCCCTGGCCGAAGACTTTCAGGAACTGCCCGGTGATCCGTTTGGGCCGTGAAA
Source organism: Luteibacter sp. (assembly GCA_036009745.1). Classification (GTDB taxonomy): domain Bacteria; phylum Pseudomonadota; class Gammaproteobacteria; order Xanthomonadales; family Rhodanobacteraceae; genus Luteibacter. The sequence goes on from DASYLE010000181.1 coordinate 18,315, forward strand.
CATTCGCATCGGTGCGACTTGCGTTGAAGCGATTCCATCCGCATGAACTTGCGAGTCGGGGCCGACAGTAAGAAACGCGCGAACGGATGTCAACGTTTTTTTTACAGGCAGGCCACGCCTTACGACGGTGTCGTGACGCCGATACGCCCGAGATCCCGAAGCGGCGATAACCCGTAGAGCCGGCTGTATTCGCGGCTGAACTGCGAGGGCGATTGATAGCCGACGGTATGGCCGGCCGTGCCGACGTCCATGTGCTCCACCAGCATGAGACGACGCGCTTCATGGAGGCGGAGTTGCTTTTGATACTGCATGGGCGTCATCGCCGTCATGGCTTTGAAGTGATGATGCAGCGAGGACGCGCTCATGTTGACGCGTTCGGCCATCGTTTCGATGCGCAGGGGCTTCGTATAGTTTTCCCGCAGCCAGGCGATGGCCCGGGCAATTTTGTTGCCCGAGGTTTCGGTCATGGCCAGTTGCAGGAGACGTGGGCCGCAGGGGCCGCTCAGCAGCCGGTAAAGAATCTCCTGCTCGATCAGCGGCGCCATGACCGGAATGTCGTCGGGCCGGTCAAGCAATCGCAGCAGCCTGAGGGAGGCATCGAGCAGGTCGGGTGTCGCGTTGTTGACGGCTACGCCGCGCATCGGTTGGGACGAGCCTGCGGGGCCTGCCAGGTCAATCCGCCCGAGGGCTTCTTTCAACCGGTCCGGGTCGATCGCCATGCCGAGGCCGAGATGAGGTTCTTCCGGGCTTGCTTTGGTCACGCGCGACGCAACGGGGAGATCGACCGAGACAACGAGAAAGTCGCCCACACCATAGCGATACACCTCGTTCCCCAGCGTCAGGCTTTTCGAGCCCTGGATCACCAAGGCAAAACAGGGCCATTGGGCTGTGTGGATGGGCTGCGTCGGAGACGAGCGCCGGTTGAAGTAGAGACCGTTGATCGGGGTTGCATATTCCGCATCGGCGGTGGCGTATCGGGCAATGATCGATGCCATTTCGGCATAGGGATTAAAGCGCTTTGTCATTGCCGTGCCCGCTATCCATGAGCCTGTATCCGCGCGGAGCATATACGATCCTGCCGTTCGGGCCAGGTCGGGGACATACGATTTGCAGGATCGTGGATGAATCTCGTAGTACAGGGATAACGCCAGAAACGCCGGTCACCGCATGCTTCGGCCACCGGGAAAGCCTTCCCGATGTATCGTCAGCGGAGCAATCAATGAGCCATCCATCCATCGTTTCGAACAAGACCGTGCTGATCACCGGCGCAAGTAGCGGTATTGGCGAAGCCGCCGCCCGCCATCTGGCAGGGCAGGGGCACCGGGTGGTCCTCGGTGCCCGGAGAATCGACAGGATCACGGCCATCGCGCAGGACATACAGGCAGCCGGCGGTCAGGCTTTCGCGCAGGAACTCGATGTCACCGATCTGGCGAGTTTCCACGACTTCGTTGCCGTCGCCCACGACCGTTACGACAGGATCGACGTGCTGGTGAACAATGCGGGCGTCATGCCGTTGTCCTTCGTGGAAGCCCTGCGAATCGATGAGTGGAACCGGATGATCGACGTCAACCTTCGCGGTGTCCTTCATGGCATCGCCGCCGTCCTTCCGCTCATGCGCGCACAGGGTGCGGGGCACATCATCAATATCGCCTCGGTGTCCGCCCACCGGGTCGATCCCACGGCGGCTGTCTATTGCGCGACGAAGTTTGCCGTACGCGCACTGTCCGAAGGGCTTCGCCAGGAAAGCAGGCATCTTCGCGTGACCGTGGTCAGCCCCGGACTGACCCGCACGGAGCTGACCGACGGCATCACCGATCCAGAGGTGCGGATGGCGACGCGCTCGATGATGGAGCAGTCATCGATTCCCGCCTCCGCCATCGCGGAAGCGATCGGTTTCGCCATGAGCCAGCCGGAGCATGTCGACGTCAACGAGTTGATCGTTCGTCCCACCGCCCAGGGATAAAGCGCCGCCCCGGACCTGGGGCTTGCTTCCCCCTGCCGAAATAAAAAAAACCCCGCCGAGGCGGGGCTTTTCATGCGACTGTCTTGCTTTGCTTACTTGCGCTTGCCGTCGAGGCCGGCAGCTTCGCGCAGGGCATCGGCCTTGTCCGTCTTCTCCCAGGAGAAGGCGGTGAAGACGTTGCCGTTGGCATCGGTCACTTCATACGGCTTGCGGCCGAAGTGGCCGTTCGACGCGGTCGCCTGGTACATCGGGTGCACCAGGTCGAGCATCTGGATGATGCCGTACGGGCGCAGGTCGAAGTGCTTGCGGATCAGCTTCTCGATCTTGTCGTCGGCGATCTTGCCGGTGCCGAAGGTGGTCACCGAGATCGAGGTCGGTTCGGCCACGCCGATCGCGTAGCTGACCTGGATCTCGCAACGGTCGGCGAGGCCGGCGGCAACGATGTTCTTCGCCACGTAGCGCGCGGCATAGGCTGCCGAACGATCGACCTTGGACGGATCCTTGCCCGAGAACGCGCCGCCGCCGTGACGGGCCCAGCCGCCGTAGGTGTCGACGATGATCTTGCGGCCGGTCAGGCCGCAGTCGCCCACGGGACCGCCGATCACGAACTTGCCGGTCGGGTTGATGTGGAACTTGGTGCCCTTGTGCAGCAGCTTGGCCGGCAGCACGGGCTTCAGGATCAGCTCGCGCACGCCTTCGATCAGGTCTTTCTGCTTGACGTCCGGATCGTGCTGGGTGGAAAGCACGACGGCGTCGATGGCGACGGCCTTGCCGTCCTCATAGCGCAGGGTGACCTGGCTCTTCGCGTCCGGGCGCAGCCACGGCAGGGGCGAGTTCTTCTTCTTGCGGACCTTGGTCTGCTGCTCGACCAGGCGGTGCGCGTAATGGATCGCCGCCGGCATGTACTCGGCGGTTTCATTGGTCGCATAGCCGAACATCAGGCCCTGGTCGCCGGCGCCCTGTTCCTCGGGCTTCTTGCGGTCCACGCCCTGGTTGATGTCCGGGGACTGCTTGCCGATAAGGTTCAGCACGCCGCAGGTCTCGCCGTCGAAGCCGACTTCCGAGCTGTTGTAGCCGATGTCCAGGATGACCTTGCGGGTCAGCGCCTCGAGGTCGATCCACGCGCTGGTGGTGATCTCGCCGGCGACGATCGCCACGCCGGTCTTCACCAGCGTCTCGCAGGCCACGCGGGCGCGCTTGTCCTGCGCCAGGATGGCGTCGAGGACGGCGTCGGAGATCTGGTCGGCGATTTTGTCCGGGTGGCCTTCGGAGACCGACTCGGAGGTGAAGAGGTAGCTGCTCATCGCGGCATATATCCTTCTTTACGGATAAAGAGATGAAAGGGGGCGCCATCATACATGGCGCCCGTCGGGTTTGCAGCCGCCAAGCCTAAACCCGATGCGTGGCAATTGCATGCACGTTCATGTCCGGGGCGCCCCTTGGCGCCTCAGGCGGTCATGGCCAGCTCCCGGCGCAGCTCCCGGGCGGCGGCCACCATGGCTTCCAGCGCCGGCTCGACCTCGGCCCAGCCGCGGGTTTTCAGCCCGCAATCCGGGTTGACCCAGAGCTGGTCGGGCGCCAGCACCTCCAGCGCCTTGCGCAGCAGGTGCGTCATGTCTTCGCGGCCGGGGATGCGCGGCGAGTGGATGTCGTAGACGCCCGGGCCGATGCCGTTCGGGTAGCGGTAGCGGGTGAAGGCATCGAGCAGCTCCATGCGCGAGCGGCTGGTCTCGATCGAGATCACATCGGCATCCATCGCGGCCACCGCCTCGATGATGTCGTTGAACTCCGAGTAGCACATATGCGTATGGATCTGGGTGGCATCGCTGACCCCGCCGGCGGTGATGCGGAAGCTCTGCACGGCCCAGTCCAGGTAGGCCGCCCAGTCGCCGCGCCGCAACGGCAAACCTTCGCGCAAGGCCGGCTCGTCGATCTGTACGATACCGATGCCCGCGGTCTCCAGGTCACACACTTCATCGCGCAAGGCGAGCGCGATCTGCCGGCATACGTCGGCGCGCGGCAGGTCGTCGCGAACGAAGGCCCACTGCAGCATGGTGACCGGGCCGGTAAGCATGCCCTTCATCGGCCGCGCGGTCAGCGACTGCGCGAACGACGACCAGCGCACCGTCATCGCGTGCGGACGTGCGACGTCACCGAAGATGATCGGCGGCTTGACGCAACGCGAGCCGTAGCTTTGCACCCAGCCCATCTGGGTGAAGGCATAGCCCTCGAGCTGCTCACCGAAGTACTCCACCATGTCGTTGCGTTCCGGCTCGCCATGGACGAGGACATCGATGCCGGCCCGCTCCTGGAAGGCGACCACCTGGCGGATCTCGTCCTCGAGCAGGCGCTCGTAGTCCTGGTCGGAAAGCTTGCCGACGCGATTCGCCGCGCGTGCGTTGCGCAGCGTGTCGGTCTGTGGGAAGGAGCCGATCGTCGTCGTCGGCAGCAAGGGAAGGCCGAAGCGTTCGGCCTGGATCAGCCGTCGTTGCGCGTGAGCGGAACGGCGCAACGTGGACTGCGCGGTGAGCTGGCGCGTGCGCGCACGGACGTCCCGACGCATTGCCTCTGGCGATGTCCGTCGTTGCGCGATGATCCCGCGTTGTGCGTCGAGTTCGCCGATCGCATCGTCATCGCCGTTGACCGCATCGACATACATGCGCAGTTCGGCGATCTTCTGCAGCGCGAAAGACAGCCATCCCCGCAGCGGCTGGGCGAGGTGGCGCTCCGAGGCCAGGTCGACCGGCACGTGGAGCAGCGAGCAGGAGGGTGCCACCGACAGCAGCGACGGCCCGCGGTCGTCCAAAGCGCGCGCCAGCAACGGATGCACCCCCTCCGGATCGCTGCGCCACACATTGCGGCCGTCGACGATGCCGAGCGACAGCATGCGATCCTTAGGCCAGCTCGCCAGGACCTCGTCGAGCTGTTCCGGTGCGCGAGCCAGATCGACATGCAGCCCGGCGACCGGCAACCGCGCGATCAGTGGCAGGTGATGGGCGATGCCGCCGAAGTAGGTGGCGAGCAGCAAGTCGGGCGATACAGCCTTACCGAGGATCGCGTAGGCATGGCGATAGGCATCGTGCGCGCCATGGTGCAGGTCGAGCACCAGGCAGGGTTCGTCGAGTTGAACCTCCCGCACGCCGGCGGCGTCCAGCAGGGCGAGCAGTTCCTCATAGACTGGAAGCAAACGATCGAGCAGGTCCAGTGCATCGCTGCCGTCGACGGTCTTGGACAGCAGCAGGAAGGACACCGGGCCGAGCAGGACCGGGCGCGCGGCAAGGCCGAGTGCCTTTGCTTCGGCGTATTCGCCTAGCGGCTTGCGCGGGTCCAGTGCGAAGCCCTGGCCGGCGTGCAGCTCAGGCACAAGGTAGTGGTAGTTCGTGTCGAACCACTTGGTCATTTCGAGCGCCGGGAGGTCCAGTCCGTCACGCTGGTGGCCACGGGCCATGGCGAAATAGCCGGCGGTCTCGTCGCGTTCGATCAGGGCGCGGTAGCGATCGGGTATCGCACCGAGCAGTACGGCCATGTCGAGTACATGGTCATAGAGCGAGAAGTCGTTGACCGGTACCACGTCGGCGCCGGCTTCCACCGCGGCCTGCCAGTGTGTGCGGCGTAACGTGGCGCCAGTGGCATGCAGCTCTTCGGCACCGCTTTCGCCGCGCCAGTAGCTTTCCAGTGCGCGCTTGAGTTCGCGTCGGCGGCCGACGCGTGGAAAACCCAGGTAAGTAATCGAAGTCATGAAACGTTTCCTCAGTTGCGGATGGCAAGAGAGGAACGAAGGAACGGCCGCACCACGGCTCCGGGCGTGCGAGGCCCGGCACCGGAGTGCCTGCGACCTTCGCCCCCGCGGGCGAGCCGGCGCCGGGGCGCCAGGTCGAACGGAGGCTTGCGCCTCCGGCCACGGCAGGTCTTCGGACTTGCGGACAAGGGGCCTGGTGGGCCCGGCCTACTGCCCGTCGCTTCCCGGAACCCTTCGGTTCCAGTGCGTGTGACGGGGTTCGTTTCCGCTTACCGCTGCGGGGCAGTGCCGGAATCCCACCGGCTTCCCTTTCAACTTCATCTTTCTATCAAGATAGAAAGATGAAGACCGTTAGCGAGGCAAAAGGTAGGCGTCTGGACGGCCAAAGTCAACGGCGGCCGTCAGATCCTGGTCAGCAGGCTCGGCGGGGCGTTGTCGAGGTAGCGGCGGGTCCAGGTCACCCGGCCGCCGTCGTCGAGACAGAGCCGGAACTCGCCATCGGGCCAGGGCGCCACTTCGCGGATGGCCGCCAGCCGGACCACGGTGGAACGGTTCACCCGCACGAAACGGGCCGGATCGAGCCGTGCCTGCAGGCGTTCCAGGGTGCCGCGCAGCCGGTGGCAACGGCCGTCGGCATGCACCATCAGGTAATTGCGGTCCGCTTCGATGCGGCTGATCTGCGTCGCCGCGATCAGCTCGGCGCGGTCGTCGGCCTGGACCAGCAGGTGCTCGGCCCAGGTCGTTGGCTCGGGCAGGGCCTGCAGCAGGCGTTCGATCCGGCCAGCCATATCGTCGCGCGGCGCCATGCGTTCGCGCATACGCGCCAGCAGACGATCGAATCGCTCGGGACTGACCGGCTTCAGAAGGTAATCGAACGCCTGCACGCCGAAGGCCTGCAAGGCGTAATCGCCATGCGCGGTGACGAAGACGATCTCGGCGGGTAGCGGATCGCCCAGCGCCTCCAGCACGGCGAAGCCATCCATGTCAGGCATGCGTACGTCGAGGAAGACCACATCCGGCCGTTCGCGATGGATCGTGGTCAGAGCTTCGCGACCATTGGCCGCTTCGCCGACGAGTTCGACACCCGGTGCGTCGGCCAGGTAGCGGCGCAGCTTCGAACGCGCCGGTGCTTCGTCGTCGACGATGACGACCCGCAAGTTCATAGCTTCTCTCCCTTGAGCGGCAGCCACAGGTTGACGACGGCGCCGCCATCGGCATGGCTTTCCAGTCGCATGCCAGCCGCCTCGCCATAAAGATGCCGCAGTCGCGACTGGATATTGCCCAGACCGATGCCCAGTCCTGGCGTGGAAGCGGCATCGATACCCGCACCGTGATCGCGCACATGCAGGTTGAGTTGGCCGCGGTCCGCGCTGGCGCGGATTTCCACGCGTCGCGCGTGATCGTCGCCGGCATGTTCCATCGCGTTCTCGACCAGCGGCTGCAGGACCAGGAAGGGTACCCGGACGTGCTTCAGATCGCCGGGCACGTCGACGTCCACCTGCAGATGGTCGCCGAAGCGCGAACGCTGGATGGCCAGGTACAGGTCCAGCAACCGCAACTCGTCAGCGAGGGTATGTTCCTGGGTGTTCGTGCTCAGTGTCGCGCGCAGCAGTTCACCGATCCGCGCCAGCATTTCATCCGCCGCGCGCGGCTGCTCGTACAGCGTGGCCGACACCGCATTCAAGGCATTGAACAGGAAGTGCGGGTTCAGTTGCAGGCGCAGGGCTTCCAGCCGCGCTTCGGCCAGCGCCGATTCGAGCCTCGCCGCATCCAGTTCGCGCTGCCGTCCGGCGCGGAACTGGTCGAGCAGCCAGGTGATGAACACCGCCAACCCGTAGAGGATCAGGCCGAGGGGCGCCTCCATCAGATAGCGCCACGGCATCTCGCCGTAGTCGTAGTGACCCAGGCCGAGGAGGGCGAACAGCAGCTGTCGGGAGCCCCACATCAGGCTGGTATGGGAAACGCTGAAGCAGACGAAAACACCGGCGTGGGCCCATACCCAGGGAAACGGCCGACCAAGGCTGCGAATACGGCGCGCCGCCCAGACGATCAGTGGCAGCAGGAAGATGAAGGTCCAGGCGCCAGTCAGCTCCTCGATCATGCGTGGCGTGATCGCCGCCGGGTATCCCCGGGCGACGCTGTTCAGGGACATGTGCGCGCCATTCAACACGCCAATCGCGGTGGCGATGGCGAACCAGGTCGGCCACCAGATGTAGCGGCGCGACCAGTAGGGCATGTTCGTGGATGAAATGACGTTCATGTTCGCGGCTGTGTATCACGAAGCCAGGGACGGCGACAGCGGGACTCACTCATGGACGATCTCCGGCTCCGATGTGGACAGATGATGCACGGTCAGGGCGAGCCATGGCGGTCCGCGCGGGACGAAGGCCGCCGGGCCGGGGACAAATCCCTCACGTCGCGTCGCGATGGCGGCATGCGCGCCTTGCGCAGGAACCTGCATCAAGATGTTGCGATGCATGATGACAGTGGCAAATTCCTTCGAGCATGCTGCGCCCCGATGCACGATCACGTTCCACACGTCGTCGAGTCGCGGATGCCTGGCATGAATCGCCGGGCGCCCGCTGCGCGACATCGGGCGCGGGGGCGCCTGTCTTCACGGGGAGAATCGTTTGAATTATCGCCGCATGCCGGAGGGACCCGCTGCGGGTTCCGTTCGTGGGCAGGTACGGCCGCTGGCCATCGCCTGCGCCGCCGCCCTGATCTTCATCATGACCACGGGCAGTGGCCGGGCACAGGACGCGCAGGGCCAGACACCAGTCAAGCCGGCCGAACCAGCCAGTAAAGACGTCAAGGCCGCGCCGAAGAAGGACAAGAAGTCCGAAGACTCCGTCAGCACGCTGGACGCGGTGGTCGTCACCGGTATCCGCGGCAGCATCGAGAGTTCGCTGCACGCCAAGCAGAATTCCGACAGCATCATCGAGGCCATCTCGGCCGAGGACATCGGCAAGCTGCCCGATGCCAGCATCGCCGAAAGCCTGGCACGCCTGCCGGGCCTGGCGACCCAGCGCGTGGATGGCCGCGCGGATGTGATTTCGATACGTGGCCTCTCGCCCGATTTTTCCGGCACCACGCTCAATGGTCGCGAGCAGGCGACGATTGGCGAGAATCGCGGTGTCGAATTCGACCAGTACCCCTCCGAGCTGATCAGCGGTGCCGCGGTCTACAAGACGCCCGATGCCAGCCTGATCGGGCAGGGCCTTTCAGGCACGGTCGACCTGCATACGATCAAGCCGCTCGACCTGCCGACACGGACCATCGCCGCCAATATCCGCGGCGAGCACACCACCAATGGCAACCTCAATCCGGGTGTCGGCGTGGGCGATAACGGGCACCGGACCAGTCTTTCCTATATCGACCAGTTCTTCGACCACACGCTTGGCCTCGCCGTGGGTTTCGCCCAACTCGATTCGCCGATCCAGGAAAAGCAGTACCAGGCCTGGTGGTGGAGCGTGGACAACGGACCTGCCGGGCTCAACCAGAACGGGGGGACGCCGGGCATGCCGGACAACGTGATCTCCCAGGAAGGCATGCAGCTGCGCGCGAAGTCGGAGAAGCAACTGCGCAATGGCTTGATGACCGTGCTCGAGTGGGCGCCAGGCGATCACTACCATTCCACGCTTGATTTGTACTACTCCACTTTCAATGAGTCCGAGTACAAGAACGGCATCCAGTGGACGAGCAGCCCGTACGATGGCGTCTCCTATTCTGGCGTGGGTACCACGCCCGGCCAGCCTTTTCCGATCGTCACCTCGGGCACGATCCATGACCTGAAGCCGGTCCTGCAGAACGAGTACACCAAGGAACACGACAAGCTGTTCTCGGCCGGCTGGAACAACCAGTACGACTTCGGCAACGATTGGGCCGGCACGGCGGACTTCTCCTATTCCAGCGCGCGCAAGCGCCTGCACGATGCCTACCTGTTCGCGGGCCTCCCCGGTGGCGCAACGACGAGTGCCGACTTCAATACCCCGGTCGGCAATGGTTATCCGGACTTCAGGCCGGGCGTCGACTTCGGCGATCCAGCCAACGTCGTCTTCACCGATCCGCTCAATTACGGCTACAACGGTCGCAATGAATACGACAGCCAAAAAGACACGATCAAGGCGCTGCGCCTGGAAGTCACCCATCCGGTGGGCTGGATCTTCAGCAGCATGAACCTCGGCGTGGATTACTCGGACCGCAAGAAGACCAAGCAGGCCGACGTGTACTTCGCCTGGCTCAACGGTAACGGCTCCACGGCGGATACATACTCGCAGGCCTTCGCCATGCCGATCGATCCGGGTTCTCTCTACGGGCCGACATCGCTCAGCTACGGTGGCATCCCCGGCATCGTCAACTACGACGTCCTGCAGGCATTGGACAACCAGTTCTACCTGACCCAGCGCAATGGCCAGTCGGACTGGAGCCGCAACTACTCGGTCGAGGAAAAAGTCCCGCTCGCCTACGCCAAGTTCAATATCGACACCACCGCGGCGGGCATCCCGCTGCGCGGCAACGTCGGCGTGCAATGGGTACATACCGACCAGTCCTCCGAGGCGTTGCAGACCAACGGCGACGCCCTGGTCGGCAAGATCAGCGGCGGCACCAAGTACAACAAATTCCTGCCGAGCCTGAACCTGGTCGCCGAGATCGCCGACAAGCAATACCTGCGCTTCGGTCTGGCCAAGACCATGGCGCGCGGCCGCATCGATGACGAGAAAATCGCCACCTCGGCCGATGTCGCCCTGGTACAGGAAGGTCCTGCCGCGGGGCAGGTGCTCTGGTCGGGCAGCGGCGGCAACCCGAAGCTCAAGCCCTATGTGGCGGTCGGCACCGACCTCTCCTGGGAAAACTACTTCGGCACGTCCAGCTACGTGGCGGTCGCGGTCTTCAACAAGAACCTGCTGAACTACATCTACAACCAGACCACGCTCGACTACGACTTCTCGGCGTATATCAACGACAACCCGACCCTGACGCCTTCGAGCGCTATCGGCTCGTTCACCCGCCCGCAGAACGGCACCGGCGGCAAGATGCAGGGCCTGGAACTCTCCGGCGCCCTGGAGGGCGGCCTGGTCTTCGACGCACTGGATGGCTTCGGTGCACAGGCCAACTTCTCACTGACCAACAGCACCATCCCCACCAGCTCGATCGGCTCGATTCCCGGTGGCCCGAAGACTTTGCCAGGCCTGTCGCGGAAAGTCGCCAACCTCGCGCTCTACTACGAAAAGCACGGCTTCTCGATCCGCATCGCCGAACGCTACCGCTCCGAATTCACCGGCGAAGCCGTGGCCTTGTTCGACCAGCTCGGCTATACCCAGGTCCTGGCCGACAAGCAGACCGACTTCCAGGCTGGCTATGCCTTCGAGGAGGGCCACCTGAAAGGCCTGTCGATCCTGCTGCAGATCAACAATCTCTCCAACTCCGCCTTCAAGACCCAGCAGATCTCCGCATTGCCCAATGGGGTTTCCATCGCCCGCCCGCTGGAATATGACTCATGGGGGCGGACGGAGATGTTCGGCCTGAACTACAAGCTATAAAACCGTCGATCCATCTCGTGCAACGACCTTCGCATCGCGGGCCGTACGGTCGCCCAAGTTGTGGGAAACGTCGTGATCCCTGCTGGCCAGCGCATTCCAGCGATCTATGCGGCTGTATTGACTGTCGTAACGTGCGCGAATCCGACGGCACGTTGCGGCTGGTGATCTCCGGCACCAACAAGGCGCCGGGCATCTTGAGATAGGTTTTTTCGGCCTGGTCCGAAGCTGACAGCGGTGAGCGACTCAGAGACTATGAAGTGGCCGCTCGCACTCTCCTGAGGCGAGCGGCCACTTCCGATCGGCCTGTCCTTCAACCGGTGCGATGCGGCTGCGTTCGAGGAAGGCAGCCGCTCGCATCAAGCCATCCTTGCTCCACTATGTGCGCAGCGATCTGAATCCCGCACGCAGCTCTTCGGTGAAGAGCGCTGGCTGCTCCCAGGCGGCAAAGTGTCCGCCCTTGTCGAGTCTGTTGTAGTGGATGAGTTTGGGAAAAGCCCGTTCCGCCCAGCTTCGCGGCGCGGGGTAGAGTTCGTCGGGGAAGACGCTCACGGCAACGGGAATGGAGACTCCCTTGACGTCGAAGAAGCCGAGCTTGTTCTCCCAGTACAGCCGGCCCGAGGAAATCCCTGTATTCGTCAACCAGGTAAGCGTGATGTTGTCGAGGAAATCGTCACGACTGATGCCACTGGGTTGTCCGGCAAAGGCGCCAGCGATGAGCGCATAGCTGCGCGCGTCGTGGTCGAGCAGGTAGCCGGCCAGCCCGATGGGAGAATCGGCTATCCCGTACATTGTCTGTGGGCGCAAGCCCAGCTGGAATGCATAGCCGATGCCCTTCGAAAAAACGAAGGCCAGTTCGTCGTAGGCAGCTTTTTCGTCAGCGGAAAGCCCGGCCGGAGCTGGCGCGCCGGCAAAGGCGGCCTGGTGGATGTCGGCGGGAAATACGCCAGGCATATTGGTGTGGATGCCGAGCAATTCCGGCGCCGCCTGCACGCCCATCTGTTCGGTGATGACGGCTCCCCAATCTCCCCCCTGGGCCACGTACTTCGTATATCCGAGGCGCTTCATCAGCATGCCCCAGGCACGCGCGATGCGGGGTGTATCCCAGCCGGGGGCGGTCGGCCTGGCCGAGAATCCGCAGCCCGGTATCGATGGGATCACCAGGTGGAATGCATCCGCGGCGTCGCCGCCATGCGTGGTGGGATCGGTCAGGGGATCGATGATCTTCATCTGCTCGATGATCGATCCGGGCCATCCATGCGTGACGATGAGTGGCAAGGCGTTCTCGTGCTTCGAGCGAACGTGGATGAAATGAATGTCCAGTCCGTCGATCTCGGTGATGAATTGCGGCAGGGCGTTCAGTCTCGCCTCGACCTTGCGCCAGTCGTAGTCTTTTGCCCAGTAGCGCGCAATGGCCTGGACGGCCGCGAGCTGGACACCTTGCGTCGCATCCTTGACCGTTTCCCGGTCGGGCCATCGCGTCGCATCGATGCGTCTGCGCAGTTCGGCAAGTTCCGTCTCCGGGATGTCGACATGGAACGGATGGATAGCGGTCGGATCGCCGCTGATCTGTTGTGCGTGTTTGGCCATAACGTCAGTCCTGTTCGCAGAGCGAAGAACATCCAGCGGGACCAGGGCGACGGATGTCGCGGCGGTCCTGCAAAAGCGGCGCCTGGCGCGCGTGGACTGGTCGAGCAGGATGGTCGAATTGTCCGTTGGCGAGGTTCGCCGCGCCTTGTCGTGCGATCGCTACATACCCGCCCGCCAGCATGCGCGCTTTCGGGCACATACCGCTTCTGGTCATGCTTGGATGACACGATGCCGTCCCCGGCAGATAGCCGTAAGGCTTTCAGTCACCGCGTCCTGCCCTGCCATCAGGGTCGCGGCATGACTACTGCCGCAAATCTTCTGTTCCACCCACAATCGGGTGAGCCTAGGACTTGCGCCGTTTAGATTTGGCAATCAGCCTGTTCAACTCCTGTGAACGTTGGGGATGGCTATGGCCAGCGCCCCAGACGGCGGGCACACAAGATCGCGGGCTTTCAGCCGGATCGCAGGTATCCGGGTGTGAGCGCCGCGAGAAAATCCCGCACGTCGAAGGCTTCGCCCGCCGTGATCACGCCGGACATCCTGCATCGCCCGTCGAGCATGCGCTCCATCGCCTCCACGACCAGCGGGGCGGAGATCGCGTAGATGTCGCGTCCGCCCACGGCGGCGCGGCGTGTCTGTCCGGCTTTGCGCACAACCACCTCCATCGCGAACCGCTGGGACGATCGGCCGCTCGTATCGCTGGCCACGGGTGGAGGCGTCGTGGGATCGCGTACGTCCTGCAGTGCCACGAGGCTGATATACGACTGCAGCTCCTGGACACGCAGGTGGCGCGAGATCGTGATCGTTTCTGATAGCGGAGCGGCA
>DASYLE010000182.1:0-71144 GCA_036009745.1 Luteibacter sp.
ACCGTGGGCTTTGCCGGCAACTCGCTGCTTACCGTCACCCTCGCGGGTGGGGGTTACTTTAAGACGATGAACAGACGAGGCCTGCAATGACTACTCCCGTAAGCGGCGGCGGTTCGGACCTGAGTTCGATCCTCAACGCCCTCAACGCCAGCTCGGGCTCGAGCACCGGTTCGGGCGCCGGTTCGACCAACACCGGCGGCGGCTCGATCTCCGTGCCGGGCCTGGGCACGAACCTGGACGTGAACTCGATCGTCAGTGCCCTGGTCGGCGCCAAGAAAGCGCCGGCGCAGAACCAGATCAACAACAAGACGACGCTCGCCACCGCCCAGCTCAACGGCCTGGCGTCGCTGAATACGGCCCTGACCGCGCTGGAGAAGGCGCTTTCCGCGCTGACCGACCCGGCGACCTACAACAGCTTCGCGGCCACGCTTTCCGATACCGATATCGGCACGACCACCACGCTGACATCGGCCCAGCCGGGCAGCTACTCGGTCGACGTGACCCAGCTGGCCGCCGCGCAGAAGCGTCCCAGCGGCGTGATCGATCCGAAGGCACCGGTCGGTGCCGGCACGCTGAACATCACGGTCGGCAGCAAGAGCATGCAGATCACCGTGTCGGCGACCGACACGCTGGCCGATGTCGCCACTGCGATCAACAAAGCCACCGGCAATCCGGGGGTCAGCGCCACCGTGGTCAATGGCGCCGGCGGATCGCAGTTGCTGCTGACCTCGAGCAAGACCGGCACCGTCAACGGCTTTTCCGTCAGCTCGGGCAGCGGTTCGAGCAGCAGCCTGGCCGGCCTGGCCACGACGCTGAACACCCCGGGCGCCAGCGAAGCGCAGAACGCCGAGCTGACGATCGACAACATCGCCGTGGAAAGCGCCACCAACACGGTCAGCGGCGCGCTCGATGGCGTGACGCTGAACCTGGCCGCGACCGGCAAGACCGAACTGGACGTCACCCAGGACACCAGCAAGATCTCCGATGCGGTCGGCGATTTCGTCACCGCCTACAATGGCTATGCCGACACCGTCGACGGGCTCGACTCCTATAACCAGAGCACGGGTCAGACCGGCAACCTGTTCGGCGATGCGACCCTCGATTCGGTGAAGCGCCAGGTCAACTCGCTGCTGAGCAGCTCGGTGGCCGGCAATGCCATCGGCACCCTGGCCAAGCTCGGCATTACCCGTGGCGTCGGCTCCGACCAGAGCACGGACGGCGAGCTGACCCTGAGCCAGGACACGCTCAATGGCTTCCTGGCCTCCGATCCCACCTCGGTGCAGGGGCTGTTCGCCGGCACCAGCGGCTATGCGACCAAGTTGCTGGCGACGTCGGAAGGCTTCACCAATTCCGACGGCATCATCGCCACGCGCAGCACCAGCCTGAAAAGCACGCTGAGCCACCTCAGCGACCAGCAGACCCAGCTGAATGCGCGCATGGCCGCCTATACGACCCAGCTGGACAACCAGTACACCGCGCTCGGCACCATGATGACCTCGCTCAATGCCACCAGCTCGTACCTGACCAGTGCGCTGGAATCGCTCACCAATTCGCAAAAGAACTGATCCTGGAGCACCACGATGACCTACGGCTATACGCGTAACGCCAGCGCGATGTACCAGCAGCAGAGCGCGCGCGGCAGGGTCGAGGACGCCGATCCGCACCAATTGACCATGCTCCTGCTCGACGGCGCGATCGAGCGGATCAACCAGGCCCGTGGTTGCCTCGCCCATCGCGATCTTGCCGGCAAGGCGACGAACGTTTCCAAGGCGATGGCGATCGTCGGCGAGCTGCGCCAGAGCCTCGATCACCAGACCGGTGGCGAGCTCAGCCAGCGCCTCGGTACGCTGTATGACTACATCAGCCGTCGACTGCTGCACGCGCAGGCACATAACAACGACGCGGCGCTCGAGGAATCCGGTCGCCTGCTGGCGCCGATCCGCGACAGCTGGCGCGATATCCGTGAGACCTACCTGTCCGCCCGTCAGACCGTGGCTTCACGATGAGCGGCAAGGCGCACCAGCCCCTGGAAGACGCGCTGGCGATCAGTGTCCGCATGCTTGGGAAGGCCGAAGCTGGCGACTGGGATGCCCTCGATGCCCTGGAGGCCGAGCGCGGTAACTTGCTGGCTCTCGGTCATCCGGACGACGCGCGCAGTGGCGAGTTGCTTGCCGAACTGATCGCCTGCAACGGCCGTATCCAGGCGGCCGTCGGCAATGCACGTATCGAGCTGCAGAACGCCCTGGGCGAGAATCGCCAGCGGCATCGCGCGGTGTCCGCGTACCTCGTTTCCGCCCGCGACTGAGCGCCATGTCCTTGCGCGCTTGCCAGTGGACCTGCCGGGTTTCATCCTGCGCATACCGTCGAGAGGGAGTGCGTTGGCCATGACCCAGGATATCCAACAGGCATTCGCCGACCAGGTCAGCTACGACGGCCTGCTACATGTGTCCTGCGAGGTGGCCGGCCCGCTCGAACCGCGTGAACTCGCCCTGCTCAATGAGCGCAATGCCAGCCTGCTGCTGACCCTGGCCTCGCTGGTCGAGCGTCGTGCCGACGGTGTTGAGGAAGACAGTGCGCTGAACCAGGAACTGGCGCGACTGGATGCCAAGCTCAATGCGGTGATCGAACTGGTCAACCGCCTGGCCCTGCCGTCGATCGCGCTGCCGCCACGCGTCGCTGTACGCTTCAATGCACTGGCCGCCGAACTGCCCGCGGGATTCCTGCCCGCACCGGGCAGCCGCGTCATGCTGCGTATCCATTTCGACGCCTGCCGTGCCTTGCCCCTGGAACTGCCAGGTCATGTCCTGGCAGGTTCCGGCGAGGTAGGCCTGGTGGCCTATGACGGCCTGGCCGAGGCTGTGCGTGAGGCCATCCTCAAACTGGTCTTCCGCCAGCACCGGCGCCAGGTTGCCGAAGCCCGCCACACCGCGCGGCCGGCCTGATCCAACCTCTGTCCTAGCCCAATGTGTGTAGGCGCTGGGCGCTGAGCGTCACATTTGCGACGCGTGTCGTCATCTTTGACGCAGTGACGTTTTACCGCCATTCAGCCGGAAAAAGCCCACAAAACGGGCGTGAGGAGGACGTTTACAAGTCGCTTCGAAAGTACTTGCGAAATCGCTGAAAGCCCTTGTCTTATGCCATTTTCTGGGGATGGCATGCTTCTTGATTAACCCTTTCCCGAGAAGGCTTGCGGGGTCCGCCATTGTCCTGGGAGGCAATGACGGACCCACGGGACGCAAGTCGAAAGATCAAAAGGGGTCAACCAGTGAAGTCTTCGAATTTCCTCGTCATCGAATCGGACGCCGGCCGCGCACACGCCATTATGTCGGCGCTCAGCTTCCTCGGTTACCGGCCCATCCATTCTGCCGAACTGACCGCGGACAACCTTGGCGACGACTGGCGTGGCGCCTTCGTCGGCACGGTGGAGAGCGATATCGAGCTCGAGGGTCGGCTGGCTGTCCTCGGCCGGCACGCACGTAATCTCCCGCTGCTGGTCGCGGCCGACTCGCCGGTCGCCACCGGCCTGATCGCCGGCGACGACCAGAACGGCCAGCTGATCGAGCTGATCGACCTGCCGCTGCGCTACGAGCGCATGGCCGAGGCGATGCGCAGCCTGCAGACGCGGGTCGAACCGATTGCTTCCAACCGCCGCTTCGTCGGTGCTTCGATGCCGATGGCCCGGGTCAACGCATTGATCCGCCAGGTTGCGCCGTTCGATTCCAGCGTGCTGGTGCTTGGCGAGTCCGGCAGCGGCAAGGAACTGGTCGCGCGCACCATCCACGACTGCTCGCCGCGGCGCGACAAGCCCTTCGTTGCGATCAATTGCGGCGCGATCCCCGCGGAACTGCTCGAGAGCGAACTGTTCGGCCATGAGAAAGGCGCCTTCACGGGTGCGATCAATACCCGCAAGGGCCGCTTCGAACTGGCCGAGGGCGGCACCCTGTTCCTCGACGAGATCGGCGACATGAGCCTGCCGATGCAGGTCAAGCTGTTGCGCGTATTGCAGGAGCGCGTGTTCGAGCGCGTCGGCGGCAGCCGGCCGCAGCATTGCGACGTGCGCATCATCGCCGCTACCCATCGCAACCTCGAGCAATCGATCGAGCGTGGCCTGTTCCGCGAGGACCTGTATTACCGCCTGAACGTGTTCCCGGTCGACATGCCGCCGCTGCGCGAGCGCCTGGAAGACCTGCCGGCACTGATCTCCGAGTTCAACCAGCGCCTGGTCCGTCGCGGCCTGGTCAGCGTGCGCTTCGCGCCCAGCGCGATGATGTCCTTGCGTAGCCACAGCTGGCCGGGAAATGTGCGCGAGCTGTCCAACCTGGTCGAGCGCATGGCGATCCTGTTGCCGCACGGCGAAGTGCGCGCGGTCGACCTGCCGGAAAAATACCGCGGCCCAGCCTCCGGCGACGACATGGTCGGCGCGGCGGTGCTCGCGATGATGGAAGAGCAGCCGATCCCCGTCGCCATGTTCGGCGCGGGCAGTGGCGGGGAGTTCGATCCATCGATCCTGCCTTCGGGTGGGCTCGACCTGAAAGATCACCTTGCCGGCATCGAGATCGGCCTGATCCGCCAGGCCCTCGACGCGGCCAATGGCGTGGTCGCCCATGCCGCCAAGCTCCTGCGTGTGCAGCGTACGACCCTCGTCGAGAAACTGCGCAAGTACGGCCTCAACGAAAGCGTGCAGACCGGCTGACGGGTTGGCATAGCTCGTGCATCGACGCACCGTATAACCGTCACGCGTTGGAATTCCGTCATGACCCAGATCGACGTCAACAGCTTGCTCATGCAGATGCGCCGGCTCGGCTCCCAGGCCGAGCTGCCGTCCTCCAGCCCGATCGCCACGCCATCGGTAGGGCAGGGCAGCTTCGGCAGCCTGCTGAAACAGTCACTGGAAAACGTCAACGCGGCCCAGGTCAATGCCGACAAACAGGCCTCGGCGTTCGAGCGGGGCGATCCGGGCATCGACCTTGCCCAGGTGATGATCTCCGGGCAGAAGGCGGGCCTTGGCTTCACCGCGGTCAACGAGGTGCGCAACAAGCTGGTCGACGCGTACAAAGAAATCATGCAGATGTCCATCTAAAGCGCAGGTACGAGCGACTCATCTTTCCTTCTCCCTCGGCGGAAGGCGCCCGACGGGCGGATGAGGGCACCCAAGGTCGCATCACCTCACCTCATTGAATCCCATGGCTGACAACGGCATCGCCAACAACAATCCTCCAACGCCGGAATCCCGACTTGGTTCGTTCAAGTCGCTGGTCCAGGCGCCAGGTTCGCGTCAGATCATCCTGCTGGCCGGCATCGCCGCCGCGGTGGCGATCGGCGTGGCCGCGGTGTTGTGGTCGCGCGCGCCGAACTACGGCCTGCTCTATGCAGGCCTCGAACAGAAAGATGCCGCCGCCGTCACCCAGGTGCTGCAGGCGGGCAACCTTCCCTACAAACTGAGCCCCGACGGCAACTCGATCTTCGTGCCGGCGGAGGATGTCGCCGGGGTACGCCTGAAACTGGCCAGCCAGGGCCTGCCGCAAGGCAGTGCCTCGGCAACGATGCCGCAGGCCGATTCGCCGTTCGGCATGAGCGACATGGCCGAGCGCAGCCGCTACCAGCAACTGCTGGAGAACGACCTGTCCGGGACCATCGCGGGCCTGCAGTCGATCCGCGCCGCGCGAGTGCACCTTGCCCTGCCCAAGCCGTCGGCCTTCATTCGCGACAACAGCCCCGCCAGTGCATCGGTCGTGGTGACGCTCTATCCCGGCCGCAGCCTCGACCAGGGCCAGGTGGCCGCGATCGTGCACCTGGTCGCTGCCAGCGTGCCTGGCCTGGACACGCGCCAGGTATCCGTCATCGACCAGCAGGGCCAACTGCTTACCGTCAGCGATCCGGACAGCGCCTCGGCGATCGGCGACAGCCGCTTGCGCCTCTCCAACCGGATCGAGGCGACGTATACCCAGCGAGTCGAGGAACTGCTGACCCCGCTGGTCGGCGCCGGCAAGGTACGCGCCCAGGTTTTCGCGGACCTGGATTTCAGCCAGACCGAAAAGGCCAGCGAGACCTTCAACCACGACAACCCGGCGCTGCGCAGCGAGCAGACCAATAGCGAGACCCGTCATGACGTTGCCGCGCAAGGTGCGGTGCCGGGTGCGCTGAACAACCAGCCGCCGAATGCGGCGCCGCAGCCCACCGCGGCGCGTCCGGATGCCAAGGGCGGGAAACAGGCCGCCACCGCCAGCCAGAACGAGCCGAGCTCGAGTTCGAGTAGCGCCACGCGTAATTACGAACTCGACCGTACGGTGAGTCATGTCAGTGATCCGGCAGGCAAGGTCGCACGGCTGAGCGTTGCGGTCGTCGTCGACAACAAACAGATCCCGGACAAAGACGGCAAGATGAAGAGCGTGCCGTTCACCGCCGAGGAACTGGAGCGCCTGACCACGCTGACCAAGAACGCGGTCGGCTTCAGCGCCGAGCGCGGCGATAGCGTAAGCGTCATCAACGAGGCCTTCCACGAAACCGTCAGCAACGACGCGCCGATCGACAATCCGTTCTGGGAACGGCCGGGCATGCTGGAACTCATCAAACAGGGTCTCGGTGTACTGGTCGCCCTGCTGGTCGCCTTCTTCGTGCTGCGGCCGATGATGCGCGGCCTGTTGCGCCCGCAGTTTCCGATGAACACCGCCGCGCTGAGCGGGCCGATCCCTACGGTATCGGTGATGGTGGACGATGACGATATGGACGATCGGCAGCCGGCGGCGAAGATCAATGCGCCGGCCTTGCTGGCGTACGAACAGAAGATCGGATTGGCCAAGCGGATGGCCAGCGAAAATCCCAAACAAGTGGCACAGGTCGTGAAGAGCTGGGTGGGCGACGATGGCGGCTGATCAAGTGCAGCAACTGAACGGGGCGCAGCGCGCCGCGATCCTCCTGCTTACGCTGGGCGAGGATGATGCGGCGACCGTGCTCAAGCACCTGGGTGCCCGCGATGTGCAGGCAGTCGGCACGGCGATGGCCGCGCTGAAGAATGTGTCGCGCGAGCAGGTCGACTTCGTGCTTACCCGCCTGCAGGAAGACATGGGTCAGCACACCTCGCTCGGTGTCGGTACCGAGGACTACATCCGCAAGATCCTGGTCAATGCGCTGGGCGAGAACAAGGCCGGCAGCCTGATCGACCGGATCCTGCTCGGCCGTAGCAGCAAGGGCCTGGAATCGTTGAAATGGATGGAGAGCCGGGCGATCTCCGAGATGATCAGCCTGGAGCATCCGCAGATCATCGCCCTGGTGCTGGCACATCTGGAATCGGACCAGGCCGCCGAAGTCGTCGGTTACCTGCCAGTGCGCACGCGGTCGGATGTCATCATGCGCATCGCTACGCTCGATGGCGTGCAACCGCATGCGTTGAACGAACTGGACGAGATCATGGAGCGCCAGTTCTCCGGCAATTCCAACAAGCTGAAGTCGGCGACGGTCGGCGGCCTGAAGGCCGCGGCCGATATCCTGAACGCGATGGACACGTCGCGCGAAGCGGAGCTGATGGCTTCGATCCGTGGCCTGGACGCCAAGCTCGGCGACAGCATCGAAGAGTTGATGTTCGTCTTCGACGACCTTGCCGAGATCGACGATCGCAGCATGCAGACCCTGCTGCGCGAAGTGCCGTCGGCCCAGCTGATCACCGCGCTGAAGGGCGCGGAGCCGACGATCCGCGAGAAGATCTTCGCTAATATGTCCAAGCGCGCCGCCGACATGCTGCGCGACGACCTCGAGGTCAAGGGTCCGGTGCGTATTTCCGAAGTCGATGCCGCGCAGAAGGAAGTGCTCGCCACGGCGCGTCGTCTTGCTGATGCCGGCCAGATCAACCTGGCTGGTGGCGGGGAAGAATTCGTCTGATGAGCATCCTGGCACGCGAACGCATCGACAGCTACCGGCGCTGGGAATTGCCGCTGGTGGACGAGGCCGAGATGGCCGCCGCCGCCGCGGTCGCCGAGGCGGCAGCTGCCGCGGCGGCGTCGAAGCTGCCGACGATTGCCGATATCGAGGCCATCGAGCGCGAAGCGCGCGAGGAAGGATTCAATGCCGGCCTGGTCGAAGGGCGCGCCATGGCGCGCCGCGAACTGGTGGCGCAGATGGCGCGGCTCGAGGCTTTGTATACCGCCGCGGCGACGCCGCTGGCGGCGCTGGATGCCGACGTCGGCACCGAGTTGGCCCAACTGGCGACCCTGATTGCCGAACGCGTGCTTGGCTATGAACTGGCAGCGCATCCCGAACGCATCGTCGATGTCGTTCGCCAGTCGGTGGCCGCGCTGCCGGCGAACGCCAGGCACCTGCGCGTGCATCTGCATCCGGATGACGCGGTCCTCGTGCGCGATTACCAGAACGCCGGGGAGTACCCGTGGCAGATCGTCGACGATATCGATCTCCTGCGCGGCGACTGCCGCCTGGAGAGTGAGAATTCAAGGCTGGACGCGACGGTGAAGACGCGGCTGGCAGCCGTGATCGACGCGGTCCTCGAAGGCGAGGGTTCGTGAACGGGGAGGTCACTGACACCCACGCCGCCACGCGTGACGCCGGCTGGCGCGATGCGCTTGCGGCCCGTCGCAAGCAGGCCGCCCAGGTGCGCCCGCTGCAGGCCGAAGGCAAACTCCGTCGTGTCGTTGGCCTGACCCTCGAGGCGGTTGGCTGCGAGGCGCCTGTGGGCGCGCGCTGCATGGTCGCCGGTGCGGACGGCAAGCAACTGGAAACCGAGGTCGTCGGGTTTTCCGACGGCCGGCTGTTATTGATGCCGACCGGCGAAATGCACGGTGTATTGCCGAACGCGCGGGTCACCCCGTGCGCCGGCATCTCCGGCGTACCGGTGGGGGATGCGTTGCTCGGCCGCGTGATCGGCGCCGATGGCGCGCCGCTTGACGGGCTGGGGCCCCTGCTCGCGAGCGACAGGGCGCCGCTCCGTCGCGATCCGATCAATCCGATGTTGCGCCAGCCCATCGACACGCCGCTCGATGTCGGCGTGCGCGCGATCAATGCCTTGCTTACCGTGGGCCGTGGCCAGCGGATCGGCCTGTTCGCCGGCTCCGGCGTCGGCAAATCGACCCTGCTCGGCATGATGACCCGCTTTACCGATGCCGATGTCGTCGTCGTCGGGCTGATCGGCGAACGTGGTCGTGAGGTCAAGGAATTCGTCGACCATACGCTTGGCGTCGAAGGCCGCCGTCGTGCCGTGGTGGTCGCCGCGCCCGCCGATGCGCCGCCGTTGTCGCGGTTACGTGGCGCACAGCTGGCGACGGCCGTCGCCGAACATTTCCGCGATCGCGGCATGCGTGTCCTCTTGCTGATGGATTCGTTGACGCGATATGCCCAGGCACAGCGCGAAATCGCCCTGGCGATCGGTGAGCCGCCGGCGACCAAGGGCTATCCACCGTCGGTCTTCGCGCTCATGCCCGCCCTGGTCGAGCGGGCCGGCAACGATGCCGAGGGTCGCGGTTCGATCACCGCCTTCTATACCGTGCTTACCGAAGGCGACGACTACCGCCACGATCCGATTGCCGACGCGGCGCGCGCGATCCTCGATGGCCATATCGTGCTGTCACGCGACCTGGCCGAAGCCGGCCACTACCCGGCGATCGACATCGAAGCCTCGATCAGCCGGGTGATGCCGTCCGTGGTGAACAAGGAACATATGCGCTCGGCGCAGCGCTTTCGCCAGGTGTATTCGGCGTATCGCCAGCAGCGTGACCTGATCAGCGTCGGCGCATACCAGAAAGGCAGCGATGCCAAGGTGGACGAGGCGATCGTGCTGTGGCCACGGCTGTCCGCCTTCCTGCAACAAGAAGTGGACGATGCGACCAACCTGGCCGATGCGACCGCCGCCCTTGCCGAAGTCACCGGCGGAGGTGTCGGGTGAGTTCGCGCGCCGATCGCCTGCAGCCCGTGGTCGACCTTGCCGGCGAACGCGCCGAGGCGGCCACGCGCGACCTGGCCGAACATCAGCGTCAGTTGGCCGGCGCGGAAGGCCAGCTCGACGAGCTGCGCCGCTATCGCGAGGACTATGGCTCGGTACCCGACGGCGTCGGTGTGGCGGCGCTGCTCAACCGCCAGCAATTCCTGCACCGCATCGACCAGGCCATCGTGCAGCAATTGAATGAAGTCGATCGCCGCAAGACGAACCTCGCCCTTGCGCAGAAGCGCTGGACCGATGCACGCAGCCGCGCGAAGGCGCTCGAGTCGGTGACCACGCGCTATCGCGAGGTCGAGCGCAAGACCGAGGACCGCCGCGAACAGGAACAGGCCGACGAACGTTCGCAGTATCGCCGCCCTTCACGCATCAGTGAGCCCAAACCATGAGCACCGTTTCCATGACGCCCCCGCCGCCCCTGCCATCGCAACCGGCGCCGCAGTCACCCGCGCCCGCCCAGGCGCCGCCGCCGAAGCACGCGCAGCAGCCACCCGCGAAGACAGGCCAGCCCCCCGGGCCAGCGAAAGCGGCGACGAAGGACAGCGACGACGACGCCGGCGCGACGAAGGCGCAGCCGCATTTCGGCAAGGCGCTGGACGATGCCAAGGGCAAGCCCGTCGACGACACGCAGCCCGCGCAAGCAGATAGCGCCGAGCTCACCGCCGCGCTTCCCGTGGCGACACCGGTGGCGACCAAACCGACACCGGATGCCACCAGGGACGGCGACGACAAGGACGCCGCGCCCGCCGCCGACGACGGCACCTCGCTGGCCACGGCCATGCTCGCCTTGATCGGCATTCCGCCCAAGGTTGCGGTCATCGCCGGCGATGCCCTCGGCAAACTTGCCGGTCAGGTGGGCAAGGGCGGAAAAGTCGTGGACGCCGATGCCAGCGTGCCGACGCTGGGCGACGCCTCCGCGGCGGCCGCCGGGCAGGGCGCAGCGACGACTTCCGCGATTACCCCTGTGGTCGATGGCGATGCGGGCGACGCGCAGGCGATTGCCGGCCTCGTCGGCGACGTGTCGAAACACGCTGCGGCCAGCGCGCCGGACAGCATGCCGACCACGCCCGCCATGGCGCATGCCGCGGATGCACCCCAGGTCGCCGCGCCTCCAGTGCAATTGCAATCGACCCAGGCCGCGACGACGCCAGCCTTTGCCCAGGAGCTGGGCGACCAGATCGCCTGGCTCGGCGGGCAGAACATCCAGCAGGCGCGTATCCGCCTGCACCCCGAAGACCTCGGTCAGCTCGACGTCAAGGTCAGCGTCGAGCACGGCAAGGTCGACGTTGCTTTCGCCGCGCAGCATCCCGGCGCGGTCGCCGCGGTCCAGCAGACGCTCTCGCAACTGGACGCGATGCTGGCACACCACGGGCTTTCCCTCGGGCACGCCGAAGTCAGCCAGCAACAGGCCGGGCGGGACGGGAGCTATGCCGCGCAACATGGTGGTAACGGCGAGAACGTCGAAGGTGGCGCGGAAGATACCGCCGCGCTTCCGGTCGTACGCGTCAGCAAGGGCCTGGTCGACGACTTCGCCTGACCCAGGCCGCGTTCGGGCTGGATCGGGCCAGCTTAAAGCTTCGATGCCTGCGTATCGTTATTTCCCGGCCTCGATCAGGGCATTGAGCTCTTCCAGGGCCTTGTTGGTATTGCGGTGTGCACTTTTTATCCGCTCGGCCAGGCCGGCATCGTCTGCTGTTCCGTCCTGAACGTACGTGCGAAGTTCTTCGCGGCGGCAGTCGACGTAACGCAAAAGTGCCTGCTGGAACGGATATTGCCCGTCATCCGGGTCAAGCTTCGCGGCGATGATATCGTCGTGCATCCGGTCCCATGCCGGGATCACGTCCTTGCGCAGGCTGCCGGCGAACTCACTTTCCGATAGCTGTCCTTTGGCGGTCTTCGCGACCAGCGCATTGGTGGCTTCGATGGCCGTGCTTTCGCGGTCATGGAAGCTCTCGCGGACGTGCTGGAAAGCCAGGTCGCCCTGTACGCGAGCGGAAGGATGCATCAGAGGCCAGGCCAGCGCGCCGAGTGCGAGGACGCCAACAAGCGCCGCCACCACCCCGCGACCCGCTCCCTTATTGGCACGTGCGTCATCGGTGACCGGGCCGGCGAGCAGGAATCCCATGCCAAGGCCGCCGAGGAGGCCGCCGATGTGCGCTGCGTTATCGATGCCAGCATGCGCGAAACCATAGAAAAGCGAGTAACCGGCGAACAGCAGCGTACTGTTCCGGTGCTCGGCGGCGACGGATTTCGGCACGCCGTTGCGAGGATTGAGGACGAAGGCGAGCATGCCGCCAAACACGCCGAAGATCGCGCCCGAGGCACCCGCGCTGTTGACCTCGGGATTCCACAGCAGGCTGGCGATGCTTCCGGCAAGACCGGCAAACACGTAAAGCATCGTGAACCTGACGCTGCCGAACAGGCGCTCGACGGTGCGGCCGGTCTGGTAAAGCGCCCACATGTTGAGCAATAGATGGATGACACCGAAATGGATGAACATCGCGGTGAACGGACGCCACCATTCGCCCCCCATGGTCAGCGGACCGAAATTCGATCCCCAACGGACCGCGACGGTACCGTCGGAATCGAAGAAGCCCGCGCCGCCGACACACATGGCGATGAACACGGCGACGTTGATCGTGACAATGGCCGGGGTCACCGGCGCCCGTGGGCTTAACCGGTTCAGCCGCTGGTGAAATGCCGAGAGTTCCGCCTGCGTTGCCGTGAACTCCGGCGTCTGCTCCCTGGGCAGCGCCGCCTCGATCGCCACGGCCTCGGCCTCGCTGCTTGCCGTGAACTGGACGATACGCAAGGGAATATCCCCGCTCCTTACAGAGAAACGGACGGTCTTCCCGGCCCGGTGGACATTGAGTACGTCGGACCGTGCGAATCCGTGCGAATCCTTCTCGCCGAACCAGAACGGGCGCTTGCGCAGGCCCGCGATCCGGATCCAGGGTTCATCGATTTCGAGGCTGCCCTTGCCGGTGAACCGGAACGCATCGGCAGGCACCGTCGTCATGCCCACCCGTTGGCCGAAACCGACCTGGAAGATCCGCCGGTCCACCGGCCTGCTGGGCACGCCCTGTTCAGAAAGCACGGATGAGGACCCATCGTCCCCGTCGCGCGCTCGCACGTTCTCCTGTTCCTGCATATTTCCCCCCGATCGATGCCTGGATGCCGTGCTTCCCGACGGCTCCTTAAGGATGCCAGCGAACGTGATGTGCCGCCAACGGTCCTGGGTGAAGCGTCCTTCACGATGAACGCGCGCGACTTCGTGCAAGCCGACAAGCTGCTTTCGGGCTTCTCCGACAGAAATCGGCATGAGGGATTCCTAGAATTCGCCGGCGCTCATCGGGTGACCGTCGATCAACGACTTCCCCTCTTCAAGGAATAGAACATGCGAATGATTTTCGCGAAGACGCTGCTTGCGTCGAGCCTGCTGGCCATCATGTCCCTTCCCGCCGTCGCATTGCCGGCAGCTTCTGTGTCATCGGTAGCCGAGTACAACGATGCTTCGGCCTATGTCGGCGGTTCGATCGTCGCTTACCAGGGCAAGAACTATCACGCGAAGTGGCACGCCAACGCCGGTCAGTCGCCGGCCGCGGTGGCGACTGCCGCCGAGTCATGGGATACCCCCTGGGAACTGTCCCATGGCGAGGTGGCTCCGGCCACTCCCGTCGTTCCGGCGGCTCCGATCGCTCCCTCGACGTCGTCGGTAGCCGATTACAACAGCGCTTCGGCTTATGTTGGCGGTTCGATCGTTGTCTATCAGGGTAAGAACTATCGTGCGAAGTGGCACGCGGACGCCGGCCAGTCGCCGGCAGCGGTTGCGACTGCCGCCCAGCCATGGCTTACGCCGTGGGAGCTTGTCCATGGGGATGTCACTCCCGTCACTCCCGTCACGCCAGTCACGCCAGTCACGCCGGTCACGCCGGTCGACCCGGAGCAGCCCCTGCCGACAGTTGTGATGACCCAGGGCGAACTGGATGCGGTCGAGCGCCAGCTCACCGATTTCCCATTGATGCTGGCCGCGAAAGCTTCGGTCGCCACGCGCGATAACGCGATCGTCGAAGCGGTCGTCGCAGGTTCCAGGGACAACCCCGAGAATGTCCGCCGCGTCGAAGCCATCGTCCCGGAAAACGAATGGGAATTCCTGTTCCCCGAGCGCGCGCCGGAATACACCTACCGCGCGTTCCTTCAGGCCGTGGCCAAGTTCCCGTCTTTTTGTGGCTCGTACGA
This sequence comes from Luteibacter sp., assembly GCA_036009745.1. Taxonomy (GTDB): domain Bacteria; phylum Pseudomonadota; class Gammaproteobacteria; order Xanthomonadales; family Rhodanobacteraceae; genus Luteibacter. The sequence continues at coordinate 14,177 of DASYLE010000182.1, forward strand.
CGATGGACGCAATGCCGAATTGATCTGCCGCACGTCGCTGGCGACCATGTTTGCGCATTTTGCCCAGGAAACCGGTGGCCACAACGGCGATGGTGGCGCGGTCCCGGAATGGCGGCAGGCGCTGGTCCATGTTCGTGAAATGGGCTGGAACGAGAGCATGCGCGGCGGCTACAACGGCGAATGCGATCCGGAAATCTGGCAGGGCAAGGCCTGGCCCTGTGGCAAATTCGACGATGGCGAGTTCAAGAGCTATTTCGGCCGGGGAGCGAAGCAGTTGTCGTACAACTACAACTATGGTCCGTTCTCCGAAGCCATGTATGGCGATGTTCGTCCGTTGCTGGACCATCCGGAGAAAGTCGCCGACACCTGGCTGAATCTCGCCAGCGCGGTCTTCTTCTTCGTCTACCCGGCGCCGCCCAAGCCTTCGATGCTGCATGTCGTCGACGGTACCTGGGTTCCCAATGACATCGACACGGCGAACGGTCTTGCCACCGGCTTCGGCATCACCACGATGCTCATGAATGGAGCGGTCGAATGTGGAGGGGCGAACGAGCACGAGCAGTCGCTCAATCGCATCAAGTATTACCACTCTTTCGCCAATCACCTGAAGGTGCCCGTGGAGACGACGGAATCGCTCGGCTGCGCCGGCATGAAGCAGCCTGGTGAAGGTGGTGCGGGCGCGCTGACAATTGCCTGGGAGCGAGACTGGAGCTGGAACCCGGATACGGTCGGCGAACACAGTTACAAATGCCAGCTGAACGGGTACCAGACGCCGTTCTCGGCCCTGAAAAAAGGTGATTACGCCGCCTGCGTGAAGCATCACTTCCCGAACGTCGTTATCGATCCGGCCCGGTAAGCCGGCTCACGGCACGGCGGCCCCGGTCAACCGGGCCGCCGTGAATTCATCCGCGGGGAAAAAACATTCCAGTGCCAGCTCCGCCAGGGTTATATCGGTCGGCGTGCCGAAAACCGTCGTCGTGCTGAAGAACGAGAGCACGCCCTCGTCGGTGTGGAATTGGAACGGTACCGCGATGCCGGCGTAGTGTCGCCACCTGATGGTCGGTCGTTGAGATGGGCTGCTTCTTGACCTCACGAGGAGGGCGGTCGATGACGTACGAGGTAATGTGCCGGGTCATATAATCAAGGCATGAACGATCCACGCCCGATGCCGCCCGAGGAACCCGATCCGGAGAGCTGCTGCGGTGAGGGATGCGTGCGCTGCGTCTATGACGTCCACGACGGAGCCGTCGCGCGATATCGGGAGGCACTGGCGGCATGGGAACTGCGCCAGCGCGAGCTTTCCTCAGATCGGGACCAGTAGCACCTGGTCGCTCAGCGGCGCGGCCTCGGACCGCGCCAGGGCAAAGCCGCCGCGCTGCGCCAATGGCGTGAAGCCGCCAATGCCTCGCGGTACCAGTGCGTAGCCGCGCGGCGTGGTCGCCGGAATTTTGCGCATATCCGCGCGGGTGACCGAACCCACCACCAGCATCGCGCCGTGGCCGCCGCCGCGAAGCGCGGCCAGGTTCGTCACGATGGCCGAATCGCTGCCGTACTCGAACAGCGCGCCCTCGGAAGAGGCGGCGATGACGGCACCCCGTGCGCTGGCCTCGCGGACCCGGTCGCCGAGCAGGGCCGGCGCATTCCAGTCGTAGCTCTCATGCGAGAAACGGATGTCGACGCCGGCCAGTGCACGGCCCTCGGCACGTAGCGCCGACAGCGCCCTGGCGCCGAACGCGGGGCCGGCGGCATCCACGTCGAAGACCTTGATCTCGATGGGCCGGGCCAGTAACTCCGGCCGCGAACGATGCAGCAGGATCAGGGCGTTGATACTGTCGATCGCCGGACCGCCGCCGATATTGACCAGGAGCAAGGGAGCGCCGGACGCCAGGGCCAGATGGGGCGCGAGGCCGTCGGCGAGCAATTTGGCGCACTGCTGCAGCCGTAACCGCATGGACATCGCATGCGGGGTAGCGGCCAGCCGGCGGTCGACGTCGCTGTTGAAGGGGGCTGGCAGGTTTGCCGCGCCGAGCTTCATCACATAGGTGGTCAGCCCGTCCAGGAAATCCGATTCGGGATGGATCAGCTTGCGTAGCAGCAACGAGCGGCGTGCACCCATGGCCAGCATCCAGCGCCTGGCGAAGCCGGGGATGCGCGCCTGTCGCCGTTCCGCCGCCGCATAGGCGTCGAGCAGGGCAGCAATCGCCCTGGCGTCGGCGGGAAGCGCGAAGCTCGGATGGGTGACGTCGATCACCGGCAACTCGATGCCGCCTGGCGAGGTGGCCCGGGCGACGCCTTGGTCTTCTGTGCGCGCACTCAAGACAGGCGGCTCCGATGGGGAAACGGTGAGGGATTCTGGTCGTTTGGCATGTCGTCGTCATGTCGCTGCCCGATCGCAATTTCCTGCGTGTGACGCGTCGGGGCTACGTCGCCAGCGTCCACCCGCCGTCGGGCGTCAAGAAAGTGTCGTCGCGCGTCGCTGATCATCATTTGACCCGCGTCCAAACGCAAGGATTTACAGGGAATTCCCCTCGTTGCAGGCCATGGCATGCACCTTGCTTCGATGCCTTCGTCGACGCGGCAGGGGGCCGCGTCACTCCCCCGAGCATCGCCGTACGAGGAACCACCATGGCTTCACCCGAGCAGACCGCGCCACCGGCGAAGAAATCGAAGAACACGCTCCTCATGCTCGCCGTGGCGGTCATCGTGGTCGGTGCCATGGGCGCCGGCGGCTGGATGATGCTCAAGCGAAACGGCGCCGCCGGAACGTCGGCGAAGACCGAGCAGGCACCGGCGCTGTACCTGCAGCTCGACCCGGCCTTCGTGGTGAACTTCCAGGACGACCGCGCGCTGCGCTTCCTGCAGGTGGGCGTCAATGTGATGGCGCATGACCCGGTCGCGATCCAGGCGACCAAGGACGCCGAGCCGGTGATCCGCAACGCGCTCCTCATGCTGTTCTCGGCACAGGACTTCACCGCGCTTTCCAACGTCAAGGGCAAGCAGAAGCTGCAGGCCGATGCGCTCGCCGAGATCCAGCGCGTGCTGAAGGAAAAGATCGGTCGTCCGGGCATCGACGCCGTGTATTTCACCAGTTTCATCATGCAGTGACCCCAGGGCCATGAGCGACATCCTTACCCAGGAAGAAATCGATGCGCTGCTGGCCGGCGTGGAGGGTGGCGCGGTCGAGACGCAGGCCGAACTGCCCCCGCCGGGTACCGTGCTGTCCTACGACTTCACCCAGCAGGACCGGATCGTCCGCGGTCGCCTGCCGACCCTGGAAATGGTCAATGACCGTTTCGCCCGCTATTTCCGCACCGGTTTGTTCAACGTGCTGCGCAAGTCCTGCGAAGTCTCCGTGCTCGGCGTGAAGATGGTGAAGTTCAACGAGTATGTGCACTCGCTGGCGGTACCGAGCAACCTCAACCTGGTACGGATCAAGCCGCTGCGCGGCACCGCGCTGATGGTGTTCGAGCCGCGCCTGGTCTTCACCGTGATCGACAATTTCTTCGGCGGCGACGGACGCTACCACGCGCGCATCGAAGGTCGCGATTTCACCCCGACCGAGAACCGGGTGATCCAGATCGTGCTCGCCGAGGCGTTCACGGCGATGGCCGAGGCCTGGGCACCGGTGCTGAAGATGAAGTTCGAGTTCCTCAATTCCGAGATCAACCCGCAGTTCGCCAATATCGTCAGCCCCACCGAGACCGTGGTGGTCTCGCGCTTCCATATCGAGCTCGATGGCGGTGGCGGCGAAGTCCACCTGACCCTGCCGTATTCGATGGTCGAGCCGATCCGCGACCTGCTCGATGCTGGCGTGCAGAGCGACCGCGCCGAGCGCGACGACCGCTGGATCCAGAGCCTGCACGAGGAAATCCTCGACGCCGAGGTCGAACTGACCTCGCTGATGGCCGAAACCACGCTGTCGATCGGCGACTTCCTGCACCTTCGCCGTGGCGATGTGATCCCGATCACCCTGCCTGACCTGGCCATGGTCTTCGCCGAGGACATCCCGCTTTTTCGCGGCCGCATCGGCAACTCAGCCGGCAACAAGGCCGTGCGCTTCCATTCCGTCCTGCGACGCCGCGAGCACCGCGGTCTTTCCGAACCGATCATCGAGAACGAACCGGCATGAATACCAACGAGACCCCTTTTACCGAAGCGATGGATCCGCCTCAGGCCGAGGGCCGCAGCGTGCTCGATGCCGCGGGCCTGGGCAGCGAGGTCAACCTCGATACGATCCTGGACGTGCCGGTGACGATGGCGATGGAAGTCGGTCGCACCAAGATCAGCATCCGCAACCTGCTGCAGCTCAACCAGGGCTCGGTGGTGGAGCTCGACCGCGCCGCCGGCGAGCCGCTGGACGTCTTCGTCAACGGCACCCTGGTTGCCCATGGCGAGGTCGTCGTGATCAATGAGAAGTTCGGCATCCGTCTTACCGACGTGATCAGCCCCGCCGAGCGAGTGCGCAAGCTGCGATGAGCACGATCCGCCACACCCTCGTCGTCCTTGCCGGCGGCTTCGTTTCCTGCGCCTGCGTTGCCGCCCCCGTGCCGACGCCGGTCGATGTGAACACCGGTGCTGAATTGTTGCGCGTGGTGCTCAGCCTGCTCGGCGTGGTCGCCCTGATCTTCGTCGTGGGCTGGCTCAGCCGGCGCGCGCAGGGTCGCATCCGCCCGGGTGGCCGGCGTATCCGTTGCCTGGAAAGCATGCCGGTGGGGGTGAAGGAGCGGGTGATGCTGTTGGAAGTGGGTGGCACGCAATTGCTGGTGGGCGCCTCGCCGAGCGGCTTGCGCACCTTGCACGTACTCGCGACGCCGATCGTCGACGATACGCCGCCGTCCGTCACGCCGACCGGCTTCCGCGACCTGCTCGCGCAGTGGAAGAAATCATGAAGCGCGCCATGGTTTTCCTGCTGTTGCTGCTGGTGCCGTTCGTGGCGCATGCCGACCCGGTCGGCATTCCCTTGCTGAACGTGCAGAACGCGGCGGGTGGTGGCCAGAACTGGACGCTGTCGATGCAGATGCTGGGGCTGATGACCGCCCTGACCCTGCTGCCGGCGATCCTGCTGATGATGACTGCGTTCACCCGCATCATCATCGTGCTCGGCCTGCTGCGCCAGGCGCTGGGTACGGCGACGACGCCGCCGAACCAGGTGGTCCTCGGCCTTGCCTTGTTCCTGACCCTCTTCGTCATGTCGCCGGTGATCAATCACGCCTACGACGAGGGCATCAAGCCCTATATGGACGGCACGCTGTCCGCCGAGCAGGCCTTGCCGAAAGCGGGCGCGCCGTTCAAGCGCTTCATGCTCGACCAGACCCGCGAGCCGGACCTGCAATTGTTCACCAAGCTCGCCCGCGAGCAGCCGTACGCGGACAGGGAAGCGGTGCCTTACCGCGTCGCCTTGCCGGCCTTCGTCACCAGTGAGCTGAAGACCGCGTTCCAGATGGGCTTCCTGCTGTTCATTCCCTTCCTTATCATCGACCTGGTCGTCGCCAGCGTGCTGATGTCGATGGGCATGATGATGCTCTCGCCGACGATCATCTCGCTGCCGTTCAAGATCATGCTGTTCGTCCTGGTCGATGGGTGGACCTTGCTGCTCGGTACCCTGGCGGGGAGTTTCTACACATGACGCCCGAATCCGTCATGGCCTTCGGCCAGCAGGCGCTTTATGTCGCCATGCTGATCGGCGCGCCCCTGCTGCTTACCGCGCTGGCCGTCGGCCTGCTTATCGGCATGGTGCAGGCGGCGACGCAGATCAACGAAATGACCTTGAGCTTCATCCCGAAAGTGATCGCCATGGCCCTGGTCATGGTCATCACCGGCCCGTGGATGCTGCGCACCCTGGTGCAGTTCACCCGCCAGCTGATCGAGAACCTGCCGGCGTCGGTACGCTGATGGCCGGCGCGCCGCTCAACATCGATCTCTCCCAGGTCGAAGGCTGGATCGGCGCGTTCAGCTGGGCGCTCGGCCGCGTCGGCGGCCTGATGGTGATGGCGCCCGTACTTGGCGCCACCCAGATACCGACCCTGATCCGGCTGGCGATGGCGCTGATGATCACCATCGTCATCGCGCCGCTGGCGCCGGTGAACATCCCGCTGCTGTCGGCCTCCGGTATCGCCACGATGGTGCAGCAGCTGCTGATCGGCGCGTCCCTCGGCTTCGTCTTGAAGCTGGTCTTCGAGGCCGTTTCCTTTGGCGGCCAATATATCTCGCAGGCGATGAGCCTGGGCTTCGCCGAGGTGGTGAACCCGCAGTCCGGCGGCAGCGTGCCGGTACTCTCGCAGTTCTATACGATCCTGGTGACCTTGCTGTTCGTGACCATGGATGGCCACCTCGCCCTGATTTCCCTGCTTGCGCAGAGCTTCGAGAGCCTGCCGATAGGCACGGACGGCATCGGTGCCGCGGGCATCTGGACCGTGGTCAGCTGGGCCAGCCATCTGTTCTCCGGCGCGGTACGCGTCGCCTTGCCGGCGCTGACCTCGCTGCTCGTGGTCAACCTCGGGTTTGGCGCGATCAGCCGCTCGGCACCGGCGATGAACCTGTTCGCGGTCGGCTTCCCGATCACCATCTGCCTGGGCGCGATTTCCGTCTGGCTCGCCCTGCGCGGTCTTCCCGGCGCGTTCGCCGCACTCCAGCAGGACGCATGGGCGACCATGCGTTCGCTCATCGGAGGCTAGGCGATGGCCGAGAACGACGGGCAGGAGCGCGAAGAACCGGCGAGTGAAAAACGCCTTCGCGAAGCACGCGAAAAGGGCGAAGTCCCGCGATCGCGCGAACTGGGCGCCGCCGTCGTCGTGCTTGCCGGTGTCTCCTCGCTGCTGGCCAGTCGCGAGGAGATGGCGGTGCACACGCGCAACATCCTGCGCGCGGGGCTGAGCTACAGCCGCGACGACCTGTTCAATGCCGATGGCCCGGCGCATGTCCTGGCCACGGCGGCGCTCGAAGCGCTGAGACTGCTCGGTCCGGTTTTCGCGACGACCATGGTGGCGGCGATCGCCGGTCCGGCCTTGATCGGTGGCCTCAACTTCAGCGGCCAGGCACTGATCCCCAAGTTCGAGCGACTCGATCCGATCGCCGGCTTCGGTCGCATCTTTGCCGTGCGCGGCCTGATCGAACTGCTCAAATCCCTGCTCAAGGTCGTACTGATCGGCGGGGTGCTGGCCTGGTTCCTCTTTCGCGGCATCAAGGACATGCTCGCCGTCGGCACGGGCCCGGTGGAACCTGGGATCATGCATAGCTTTGGCGTGCTCGGCCACGCCGCCCTGGTCTTCGGCTCGATCCTCGGGGTGATCGCGATGGTCGATGCGCCATGGCAGAAGTTCGAGTTCGCCAAGCGCATGCGCATGAGCAAGCAGGAACTGAAGGACGAACACAAGGAAAGCGACGGCAATCCGGAAATGAAGAACCGGGTCCGCCAGATGCAGCACCAGATGTCGCGTCGTCGCATGATGGAAGACGTACCGAAAGCCGACGTGATCATCGTCAACCCGACCCATTTCGCCATCGCCCTGCGTTACGAGGATGGCACGATGAACGCGCCGCGCGTGATCGCCAAGGGCGTCGACGTGCTCGCCCAGCAGATCCGCCTGATTGCCGATGCGCATCGCGTACCCCTGGTCGAAGCCGCGCCGCTGGCCCGCGCGCTTTATCACACCACCCAGGTCGGCAAGGACATCCCGGCGTCGCTGTTCGTCGCCGTGGCCCAGATCCTCGCCTACGTCTATCGCCTGAAGCAGGCCGTCGCCCTCGGCGACCTGCCGCCCGACCCGCCGCCACCGCCGGAGATCGATCCCGATCTGCTCGGCCCTTACAAAATGGACTGACGCATGGCCGCCTCTACAAGTACGTTCAGTACGCTCAAGCGGATCGGCCGTCGAGGCATCGGCGCGCCCATCGCGATGCTGCTGATGCTGGCAATGATGATGTTGCCGCTGCCGCCGTTCATGCTGGACCTGTTGTTCACCTTCAATATCGCGCTGTCGCTGGTGATCCTGCTGGCGGTGATCTACGTGATGCGGCCGCTGGAGTTCGCCTCCTTCCCGACCGTGGTGCTCTTCGCGACCCTGCTCAGGCTGGCGTTGAACATCGCATCCACCCGCGTGGTCCTGCTGCACGGCCATCTCGGCCCGGGCGCGGCCGGCAAGGTGATCGAGGCCTTCGGGGAGTTCGTCATCGGCGGCAACTTCGCGGTCGGCTTCGTCGTCTTCGCGATCCTGACCATCATCAACTTCGTCGTCGTCACCAAGGGCGCGACCCGCGTTTCCGAAGTGACCGCGCGCTTCACCCTCGATGCGATGCCCGGCAAGCAGATGGCGATCGATGCCGACTTGAACGCGGGCCTGCTGACCCAGGAGCAGGCCCGCGAGCGCCGCCAGGAAGTGCGCGAGGAAGCGGATTTCTACGGTTCGATGGACGGCGCCAGCAAATTCGTCCGTGGCGACGCCACCGCCGGCATCCTGATCCTCGGCATCAACATCATCGGCGGCTTTTTCATCGGCATGTTGCAGCACGGCCTGTCCGCCTCGGAGGCCGCGCGCACCTATACGCTGCTGACCATCGGCGACGGCCTGGTCGCCCAGGTGCCGGCGCTGATGCTGTCGATCGCCGCGGCGGTGATCGTGACCCGCGTGTCGAAGTCCCAGGAAATGGGCAAGCAGGTGCTCAGCCAGATATTCAGCCAGCCCAAGGCGCTGGCCGTGGCCGGCATCGTGCTCGGCGTGATGGGTATGGTCCCGGGCATGCCGAACATCGCCTTCCTGCTGCTCGCCGCGACCTGTGGCGGCGGTGCGTGGATGCTGCACAAGAAACAGCAGGAACTGGCCAATCCGACCGCGAAGAAGACCGAGCTCAGTGTCGAGCCGGCGCCGTCGCCGGAGCGCCTGGAGCTGTCCTGGGAAGACGTCGCCACGGTCGACACGGTCGGCCTTGAAGTGGGTTACCGCCTGATCCCGCTGGTCGACCGCGCACAGGGCGGCGAGCTGATGGCGCGCATCAAGTCGGTGCGGCGCAAGCTTTCGCAAGAACTTGGTTTCCTGGTGCCGTCAGTGCATATCCGCGACAACCTGGACCTCGGGCCGAATGCCTATCGCATCGCCCTGATGGGCGTGCCGATGGGCGAGGCGGAGATCCACAACGAGCGCCTGCTGGCGATCAATCCCGGTCGCGTGCACGGCACCTTGAACGGTATCGCCACCCACGACCCGGCCTTCGGCCTCGAAGCGGTGTGGATCGAACCGGGCCTGCGCGAACATGCGCAGACCCTCGGTTACACCGTGGTCGATCCGGCGACGGTGATCGCCACGCACCTGTCACACATCCTGCAGAGCCATGCGCACGAACTGCTCGGCCACCAGGACGTGCAGCAATTGCTCGACCGTCTGGCGGCAACCACGCCGAAGCTGGTCGAGGACCTGGTGCCGAAGAAGCTCTCGCTTGGCGTCGTGGTCAAGGTCATGCAGAACCTGCTTGCCGAGCGAGTGCCGATCCGCAATATCCGCAGCATCGTCGAATCTTTGGCGGAACATGCCGGGCAAAGTCAGGATCCCGGCGTGCTTGCCGCTGCCGTCCGCGTCGCCCTGGGCCGCCAGATCGTGCAGGAAATCGCGGGCTTGGGCACCGAAATCCCGGTTATCACGCTAGCTCCGGAGTTGGAACAGATCTTGCTGCAGTCCCTGCAAGGTGGTGGTGTTGCTGGCGCGGCGGTCGAGCCGGGCCTGGCCGACCGCCTGCAGCAAAGCGTGGCCGATGCGGCGCGCCGGCAGGAAGCCGCCGGCGAACCGGCGGTGTTGCTGGTGGCACCGAACCTGCGGCCATGGCTTGCAAGGTTTACCCGCCATGTGGCGCAGAACCTGCATGTGCTCGCTTACAACGAAGTGCCGGACAACCGCAGGGTAAAGCTGGTTGCCGCACTAGGCAGATAAGACTCGCAAGACCAGAGAACACTAGGGGATCGGCAGCACCATGAAGATCAAACGATTCGTCGCCGCCGACATGCGCAACGCCATGCGCCAGGTCCGCGAAGAGCAGGGACCGGACGCGGTGATTCTTTCGACCCGCCGCGTCGACGATGGCATCGAGATCATCGCTGCCCTCGACTACGACGAGGCGCTGGTACGAGAGGCTGCCGGCCGTACCGCAGAACTCCTGGCACCGATTGCCGAGCTGGCCTTGCCCGAGCGCCTGCAGGCTTCGAGCAACCCGGCGGTGCAGCGCGCGGCGGCGAAGACCGCCGCGGCCAGGCCAACGACCCCGGCCGCACCCGCGGTTCATGCGAACGCACCGCAGCATCGGTCCAGCGCGGCAATCGCCGCGAGCGTCGCCGACGTGGTCCGCGCCGCGACCTCGACCCCGGCCAACGACGCCGCGGTGACCGGCATGCGCGCCGAGCTGAACAGCCTGCGCGAGATGCTCGAAGTGCAACTGTCCAGCCTGGCCTGGAACCAGATGGACCGCGAGCACCCGCTACGTGCTCGTGTATTGCGCGAAATGACCCGGCTGGGCATCGACGCCGATGTCGCCCGCGCGCTCACCGCGGAGCTGCCGGTGGCGATGACCGCCGACCAGGCGCGCTACCTGCCACTCGGTGTGCTCAGCCGCAATATCCGCACCAGTGGTCGTGAACTCGAACATATGCGCGGTGGTGTCACCGCCCTGGTCGGCGCGACCGGCGTGGGCAAGACCACCACCATCGCCAAGCTTGCCGCCCGCGCCGTGCTGCGCCATGGCGCCGGCAATGTCGCCCTGATCAGCACCGACCAGTACCGCATCGGTGCCGGCGCCCAGCTCGAACACTATGGTCGCCTGCTCGGCGTGCGCGTATACAGCGCGCATGACGCGACCAGCCTGCGCAATGTGCTGCTCCAGCTGCGTGGCCGTCATACCGTGCTGGTCGATACCGCGGGCATGGCCGGTAGCGACCCGCGCCTTCAACAGCAATTCGAAACCCTGCGCGCCTCGTCCGAGGTGCGGGTCTGCCTGGTACTGGCTGCCAACGCGCAGTCGCAAGCCCTCGACAACGCCGTGCGTGCCTACCTGCCGCTGGCGCCGCAGGCGGCGATCCTGACCAAGCTGGACGAGGCGCCGCTGCTAGGCGGTGCACTGTCCGCGCTGATTCGCAACCGTGTACCGCTGGACTATTGCACGGACGGCCAGCGTGTGCCGGAGGATATCGCCGCAGCCGACTCACGCAAGCTGGTCTGCCTGGCCGCGCAGAAAGTGAAGGACGCGCGCACCGACGAGCCGGACGCCGCGGTCCTTGCCGACCGCTTCGGCTTCGCACCGGCCACGGTGTAAGGAATCTCGCTCATGAACCTCGCAACCACGGCGGCAGCAGACCACTTCATGTCCAAAACCTTCTCCGATAACCAGGCCGCCGGTCTCCAGTGGCTGTCCGAGCGCCAGCCCTGCCGCACCATCGCCGTTGCCGGCGGCAAGGGGGGTGTCGGCAAGACCACGGTCGCGGTCAACCTCGGCATGGCCCTGTCGATGGGCGGTCGCGACGTGCTGCTGCTCGATGCGGACCTTGGCATGGCCAATATCGACGTGCTGCTCGGCCTGCAGCCGACCCGGCACCTGGGCCATATGCTCGACGGCGAGTGCGGTATCGAGGACCTGGTCCTGCAAGCCCCGCATGGGCTGAAGGTGATCCCGGCGACCTCGGGCAAGCGGCGCATGGCGCAGTTGCCGAACATCGAGCACGCCGCGGTGATCCGTGCCTTCGACGATTACCCGGTACCGCCCGAATTCCTCATCGTCGACACCGCCGCCGGTATTTCCGACAGCGTGTCGATGTTTGCCGCCGCCGCCGACGACGTGGTCGTGGTGGTCTGCGACGAGCCGGCCTCGCTGACCGATGCCTATGCGCTGATCAAGGTGCTCAGCAAGGAATTCGGCGTTGGCCGGTTCCGGATCGTCGCGAACATGGTCCGCAACGTCCAGGAAGGCAAACAGTTGTTCGAGAAACTGTCCCGCGTTGCCGGTCGTTTCCTGGATGTTTCCATGGATTTCATGGGGATGGTGCCGCACGACGAGTATCTCCGGCAGGCGATTCGCCGCCAGGCGGCGGTGGTCGAGGCCTGGCCGGGCAGCCGATCGGCGATCGGATTCAAGAATTTGGCCAGGGTGGTCGATACATGGGGGGAGCTCGAGCGTCGCGCAGAGGGCCGCATAGGCTTTTTCGCCGAGCGGACCCTGCTGACAGGAGGGTTCCCGGTATGAGCGTCGCTTCCGAATACCTGGAGGTGGGGCGGATTCCGGCCGATGAGCTGGTGCGGATCCACGCGCCGCTGGTACGCCGGATCGCCTATCACCTGATGGGCCGGCTGCCGGCCAGTGTGGATGTGGGCGACCTGATGCAGGCCGGGATGATCGGGCTGCTGGAGGCCGCGAGGAATTTTTCGCCGACTCGCGCGGCCAGTTTCGAAACGTACGCGGGCATCCGCATCCGTGGCTCGATGCTGGACGAACTGCGCAAGACGGACTGGACGCCGCGATCGGTGCACCGGAAGGTGCGCGAAGTGGCGGAGGTGACGAGGCAGATAGAAAACGAGACCGGTGGCGATGCCGACGACGCGGAAGTGATGAAGCGGCTGGGCATCAATGCGATTGAATACAACCAGATCCTGGCCGACGCGGCCAGCGCGCGACTGCTCAGCCTGTCGGCGCCGGAAGGCGACGAGGGCGCGGCGATCGATGTGGCCGATCCGGACGCGCAGGGCCCGGACGCGCTGTTCGAGCGCGAAGGCATGCGCGAGGCGTTGATCGAATCGATCGACAGTCTGCCGGAACGGGAAAAGCTGGTGATGTCGCTGTATTACGAGCAGGAACTGAATCTGAAGGAAGTCGGCGCCGTGCTTGGCGTGAGCGAATCGCGTGTCTGCCAGATCCATGGCCAGGCGCTGATCCGGCTCCGCGCGAGGATGACCGGCTGGAAAGACAAGGATTGACGGCCACCGGTCCCCACCGGAGCCGGCGGTCCCACCCCATGGCAAGCGCAGTACGCGGAGAGCGTTTTGGACAAGAACATGAAAATCCTCGTGGTGGACGATTTTTCCACCATGCGTCGTATCGTCAGGAACCTGCTGGTGGAGCTCGGCTTCACCAACACCCTGATCCAGGAGGCCGAGGACGGCAATGCCGCGCTGGCCTTGCTCCGCTCGGCGCCGATCGACCTGGTCGTCACCGACTGGAACATGCCGAACATGACCGGCATCGAACTGCTGCGCGCGATCCGCGCCGATGCCGCGCTGAAGGCGATGCCGGTGCTGATGGTCACCGCGGAGAACAATCGCGACCAGATCATCGCCGCCGCCCAGAGCGGCGTTAACGGCTACATCGTCAAACCATTCACCGCGGTCACCCTGCGCGAGAAACTCGACAAGATCTTCGAACGCCTCGCGGCCGTCGGCTAAGGAACCACCATGCAAAGCATAGAGACCGTTGCCGCGTACGAGGTCGATCCGGCCCTGCGCGAGTTGCTCGACAGTGGCGACCGCGAGTCGTTCGAGGCGGCGCTGGACACCCTGATCCGTGGCCGCGAACAGCACCTGTTCCATTCGCTCGGCTGCCTGGCGCGCGACCTGCACGATTCCGTGCGCCGGCTCGCCGCCGATATCTCCAGCGATGGCGTGCCGGGCAGCATGGGCGATGCCCGCCGCCATCTGCGTGACGTGATCGACATGAGTTCGCAGGCCGCGCACCGCACCCTGGACTTCGCCGACAAGCTGCGCCCCCAGGCGCGCGAGCTGTCCGCCGAGGCCGATGCGCTGCTCGCCGAGGAAGTGCATGACGAGGTCTTCGCCTCGCAAGCCACCGCCCTGGCGATCCGGGTCGGCGACTTCACCCAGGCGCTGGACATCGGCATCGGCGACATGGTTGAAGCACAGTCCTGGCAGGACCTGTCCGGCCAGCGCGTCGCCCAGGTCGAATCCTTCATGGGCAAGGTCGAGTCATCGCTGCTGGAACTGGTTCGTCTGACCGGTACGCTCGCCGGCGGCCACGTGGCTAAAGTGGACAAGGTCGGACAGGACGAGGTCGATCGCTTGTTGAGCGAATTCGGTTTCTGATGAGCGTCGAACTCGACACCGAGCTGCTCAACGTCTTCCTGATCGAGGCCAGGGAGCTGCTCGAACGCCTGGGCGAACAGCTTGTCGCGCTGGAGACCGATCCGCGCGACAGCGAGATGCTCAATGCGGTGTTCCGGGCCTTCCATACGGTGAAGGGCGGCGCCGGCTTCCTCGCGCTCGACGCGATGGTCGGCCTGTGCCACGTCGCCGAAGACCTGTTGAACGAAGCGCGTAACGGTGCGGTGTTGCTCAATGCCGCGTACATGGATGCGCTGCTCGAGTCGCTCGACCTGCTTAATGACATGATGCGTGCCGTCGATGCCGGCGATGCGCTGGTTCCCGCGCCGCCGGCCCTGTTGCAGCGTCTGCTGTTGCCCGGACGGGCGATCGCGCCGCCGGTCACCCTGGCCGCGCAGGTTGCCGCTTCCTCCCCACGCACGGCGAAATCCGCGCCCGTGCAGGAACGCGATCCGCTCGAAGACGAATTCGAGGCCTTGCTCGATGCGGCGCGCGGACGGCCCGCGCCGGCCGAAGACGCGCCGATCAACGATGACGAATTCGAAGCCTTGCTCGATTCCCTGTACGGGGCTGGCAATGCGCCCGGCGGGGACGCAGCCGAGCCGGTAGTGGCGATCGTCCAGGCGAGCGCGCCGTCCACGGCCATCGGCGACGACGAATTCGAAGCCCTGCTCGATTCCCTGCACGGGCAGGGCGGGGTGCCGGGTCGCGTGGAAGAGTCGGCCGCCCCGGCGGTTGTCGCGCCCATGGCGGTCGTCGAACCCACGCCGCCGGCTAAATCGCCGGCAGTTGCCTCGCGCGCCAATGCCCCGGCGCCCGAAGCGACCGTGCGGGTCGACACCGCGCGACTGGACAGCCTGGTCAATGCCGCCGGTGAACTGGTGCTGGTACGCAACCGTCTTTCCAATCTTGCCGCGCATGGCGCGGGCGAACCCATGGAACGTGCCGTCGGCGAGCTTGAACGCGTCGCCGCGGATTTGCAGAACGCCGTGTTGCGCATGCGCATGCAGCCGGTCGGCAAGCTGTTCCAGCGTTTCCCGCGGATCATCCGCGACCTGGCCCGCCAACTCGGCAAGGAAGTCGAACTGGTGCAGGAGGGCGAGGACACCGACCTCGATCGCACCGTGGTCGAGGCGCTCGCCGATCCCCTGATCCACTTGCTGCGCAACGCGGTCGACCATGGCATCGAGATGCCCGATGTCCGCGAGCTTGCCGGCAAGCCGCGGCAGGGCCGGGTGCTGCTGTCGGCCGGCCAGTATGGCGACCATATCCTCATTACCGTCACCGACGACGGCAAGGGCATGGACCCGGAACTGCTTCGCCGCAAGGCCGTGGAGAAGGGCCTGCTCGACGCCGACCAGGCGGCGCGCCTGGACGAACACGAATGTTATGAACTGGTCTTCCGGCCGGGCTTCAGTACTGCCAGCCAGGTTTCGGATATCTCGGGTCGTGGCGTCGGCATGGACGTGGTCAAGACCAAGATCGTCGAACTCGGCGGCACGCTGGCGATCGATTCGCGCATCGGCGGCGGCAGCGAAGTGCGCCTGTCGGTACCGCTGACCCTGGCGATCCTGCGTGTCCTGATGGTCCGTGTCGGCACACGCCTGCTCGCCCTGCCGCTGTCGAATATCTCCGAAGTGTTCGAGTTGGCACCGGGCCAGACCCAGATGCTCGACGGCCGGCTGGTCGCCGCGCACCGTCAGCGCGCCTTGCCGCTGGCCGACCTGGCCGGCTGGGCCGGCGCGCCGCGCGGCGGCAGCCACGTCGTCGTGCTGCATATCGGCCACCAGAAACTCGGCTGCGTGGTGGATGACGTGCTTGGCCGCGAGGATGTCATGGCCAAGCCGCTTGGCGGCCTGCTCAAGGATGTCCCCGGCGTCGCCGGCGCCACCATTACCGGCGATGGGCGTATTGCGCTGGTGCTGGACCTCGCTGGCCTGGTCGATGGCGCTGGCGACCTGATTCCCGCGTTGAGGGCGGTCCTCTAGCCATGGATATCGTCAGCGTCGTCGGCACGATCCTGGCCTTCCTGGTCATCATCGTCGGCACCGTCCTCAAGGGCAGCAGCCTGGATGCGCTGTGGAATCCGGCGGCCTTCGTGATCGTCTTCCTCGGTACGCTCGCGGCCCTGCTGGTGCAGACGCCCGGGCCGGTGCTCAAGCGCGCGATGTCGATGCTGCCCTGGGTCTATCGCCCACCGGCGATCGAATCGGCCGACCTCGTCGCCCGTGTCATCGGCTGGAGTGAGATTTCGCGCCGTCAGGGCCTGCTCGGTCTTGAGGCCGGTATCGAACGCGAAGAGGATCCGTTCGTGCGCAAAGGCCTGCAACTGCTGGTCGACGGCACTGAGCCGGATGCCATGCGCAGCGTACTGGAAGTGGAAGTGCTCGCCCGCGAACACACCGATATCGAGGCGGCCAAGGTCTTCGAGAATGCCGGTGCCTACTCGCCGACCATGGGCATCATCGGCGCGGTGATGGGCCTGATGTCGGTCATGCAGAACCTCGCCGAACCGAGCAAGCTCGGCCATGGCATCGCCGCCGCCTTCGTCGCCACCATTTACGGTATCGGCCTGGCCAACCTGCTGATGTTGCCGATGGCCTCGCGCCTGAAAGGTATCGCGCGCGCGCGTTCGCAAATGCGCGAGATCCTGGTCGAAGGCCTGGTCTCGATCGCGCAGGGCGACAATCCACGACATATCGAAAGCAAGTTGCAGGGATTCCTGTCGTGAAACGCCGGCATCAGGAAGAACACATCAATCACGAGCGCTGGGCGATCCCGTACGGCGACCTGATTACCTTGCTGCTCGCCCTGTTCGTGGTGATGTACGCGGTATCCGCGGTCAACGAAACCAAGTTCCGGGTCATGGCGCAGTCGATCAACGAAGCCTTCAACGGCACCGGCAAGGTGATCGAGCCGGTGCGCGACGCGGAGCCCGCGACCCAGGTGCCGTTGACCGAGCAGTCGCGCTCGCCGACCGCCGCACCGATTTCACGCATCGATGTGCCCGTGCCGCCGCGCGACCTGCCGCTGCCCGGGCACGAGGGCGCGGCTGCCGAAATCACCAAGGGCTCGGCGCCGCAGGCGGCCCTGGCCAATACCGATTCGGCCAACCTCGCCCAGATCGCCGCCGAAGTGCAGCGCGCCTTGCAGCCATTGATCGACCGCAACATGGTCGCCGTGCGCCGCACCGAGGACTGGCTCGAGATCGAGGTACGTACCGATATTCTCTTCCCGAGCGGCGTGGCCAGGCTTTCGACGCCCGCCGAGACCGTCCTGCGCAGCGTGGCCGCGATCCTCGCGCCGTTCCCCAACGCGATGCGCATCGAAGGCTATACCGACACCACGCCGATCAGCACGGCGGTGTATCCGTCCAACTGGGAGCTTTCCGCGGCACGCGCCGCCAGCGTGGCCCGGCTGCTGACCGACACCGGCGTCGACGCGCATCGCGTCGGCATCATCGGCTGGGGTGAGTACCGGCCCACGGCGGATAACGATAGTGTCGACGGACGTAACCGCAACCGCCGCGTGTTGATCGTGGTGATGAGCGACAAGGCCGCGCCGGCCCGCTTTTACAGCGATGCCGATCGCATCGACCTGGCGAAGACGCCGGCGGCGACCGCGCCGGCGACACCGGCTCCGGCGGCCGCCGTACCCGCGGCGCCGACAACCATGCCGTCAGCCCCGGCGCCCGTCGCCGACAACCATGCCGTCACCCGCGGCGCCACCGGCGTCGCCCTGTCGCCCACGACAGGAGTGCAATGATGCAGGTCTGGGCCATCGCCAACCAGAAAGGCGGCGTCGGCAAGACGACGACCACCGTGTCACTGGGTAGCCTGCTGGCCGATCGTGGCATGCGCACGCTGATGATCGATATGGATCCGCACGCGTCGCTGAGCGGTTATGTCGGCCTCGAGGGCGGCGCGCATGGCAGCGCATTCGACCTGTTTGGCGTCGCTGGCGATCCGGTCGACATGGCCCGGCTGATCCAGCCGACCCGTTACGAGCGTCTTGGGGTGCTTCCGGCTTCCGCGGCGATGATCACCCTGGACCGCCAGCTTGGCGCCCGTTCCGGCATGGGCCTGATCCTCGGCACGGCGCTGGCCGGCGTCTCCGGCAAGTACGACCACGTGCTGATCGACTGCCCGCCGACCCTGGGTGTGCTGATGGTCAATGCGCTGGCGGCAAGCCAGCGCCTGCTGGTGCCGACGCAGACCGAAGCGCTGGCACTCGCCGGCCTTGAACGCATGCTGCGCAGCCTCGGCATGATCGAGCGTTCGCGTGGACAGTCGCTGCCCCGGACCATCGTGCCGACCATGTTCGACAGCCGGACCCACGCTTCCCGGGCCAGCCTCGAGGAATTGCGCGAACGCTATGGCGACGGCGTCAGCGAAAACGTGATCCCGGTCGATACACAGATACGCGAGGCCAGCGCCGCTGGCGTACCGCTCGCCTATTGGGCGGCGTCGCGCCGTGGCGGCGATGCCTACCGGCGCCTGCTCGACGAATTGTTGGCGGCCCCCGCCACCCCGGTAGCCGAGGCCGCCGCATGATGACCGTGGGTGCCGCCAATGCCGACCAGCTGGTCGCCGACTATCTTGCCGCGTTGTTGACGCCCGCCGCACAGGCCGCGCCGTTGCAGGTCGTCACCTTCGATCCCTGGCGACAGGGCCACGGCGCCGCCGCACAGGGTGAGCCGCCGCGATATCTTTTGTGCCGCGCCGCCGGTGTGCGCCTTGCCGTGCCGATGCGTACCGTTCGTCACGTCCTGTCCATGCCGCCGCTGGTCGTCGCCGATAACGATCGCCCACCATGCCTCGGCCGCTGGCGACATCCCGGCGGGGAAGCGCGTGTTGCCGACCTGGCCGCCGTGCTTGCGCCCGACATGGCTGGTGCACCGGCAACATCGCTGGTCCTGCTGGCCGATCGTGCCTGGGCGCTGGCCTGCATGGTCGACGAAGAGCCGGTCCACCTCGAACACGATGCGATCCAGTGGCGACCCGGCGCGACTACGCGGCCCTGGTTGGCCGGCATGGCGCGCGAACTCAGCTGTGGCGTACTCGACACCCTGGCCCTGGCCGATATGCTCGACATGATGATGGAGGGCGCATGAGCGCTGTGATCCGGTCGTCCCGCGACGAGAGCGCATGGCTCGGCTTCGTGCTTGCCGACCAGCGTTATGCCGTAACCCTGCAAGCCGTGCGCGAAGTGATTCGCGGCGGCGATGTCACCCCGGTGCCCGGCGCACCGCGCGATGTACTCGGCGTCGTCAACCTGCGAGGCCAGATTGTCGCCGTACTCGACGGGCGTCGCCGCTTCGGCCTGGACGACGCGGCCGAAGGCGAGTTTGCCGATAGCGGGCGCATTATCGTGCTGGAGAACGATGGCGGCGTGGTCGGCATGCGCATCGATGCGATCGGTGACATGCTGCAACTGGATGTTGCCGATGTCGCCCTGCCGCCGCCCGGAAGGGCCATCCGCCGCGACGACCCGGTCAGCGGCGTGGTCACACGTGACGATGGCTTCGTCGCCCTGGTCGATGTACAACGGCTGTGCCGCGTCTGACCGCCAAGGTTCTCCCCCGATGAATGCCATCCTTCCTGTCCTGCTCGTCCTTTCCGTACTGCAGTTCATCGCCCTTGCGCTGTTATGGCGTCGTCTCTCGGTCGTCCAGCAGGCGCCGGCCGCCGCGCTCTCGCCCGCACCCGTGCAGCGCGCCGAGGTACCGGTCGAATTGATTGTCGCCTCGATGCAGCGTCTCGACGGCCGTCTGGCCCAGATCGAGCAGCATGTCCGTAACGGCCAGCCGCAGGCCGGCGCGCCGGGCATGGATCGTTCCTACGCCCTGGCCGAACGGCTGGCACGACAGGGCGCGAATGCGCAGGAAATCGCTGACACCTGTGGCCTGTTCATCACCGAGGCCGAACTGCTCTTGCGATTGCACGGCAACCGCTGAGTCACTCTTCGCTGGCGGCGTAGATCGTACCGAGGACGGCGGCCAGCGCGGTGTAAAGCCCGGCCGGGACGTCCTCGCGTAACCGCACGGCGGCGAGCAGGGCTGCGATCTGCGGGTCAAGTTGTGGCGAAAGGCCGAGCGCCTGCGCGCGGACCAGCATCGCCGCGACGGCTTCGGGCGCCAGGCGATCCGTGCCGACAGCGCTTTCCGGACCGGCAAGGCGCAGGGAAACGCTCCGGCGTGGCAACGAACTCATGCCGTGGCCTCCAGCAACACAGCGCTATAGACGTGGTTCGGCTGGGGGATGCCGTGGTGACAGGCCAGCTGGTCGAGCTGCAAGCCACCTTTATCCAGCCATTGGCGCAGGGTGACGAAACGCGATTCGATGCGCGCCACGCTGTCGGCCTGCTGCATCCACAGGCGCACCGACACGCGCACGCCACGCAGCTGGATTTCGCCCTGCATGGGGCCGAGCGAGGGCAGGTCGATGGCGAAACCCACCGTCCAGGTGCCGGCCCATTCGCCGGCCGGCGTGACATCCTGTTCGATGCGAAGCTGCAGCACGTCGTAGCCTTGTGCGCCGTGCAGCGGTATTTCGATCATCCATATGCCGGTTTGCGGCGGCGACTCGAGCTGGGCGATCTCAACCCGGGCGAGTGCGCCGCGCACGGTCTCGCGCAGGCTGCCGACCAGGTCGTCCAGTTCGGTTTCCGGGAGGACCTCGTCCATGCGTGGCTGGGCCAGCAGGGCACGCTGACGTAGCGGCGGCGCGGCGTCCTCGCTCATCGGCTGGTTGGCGCGCTGTTGCGGGGTGCTCCGGCCGAGCGACGGTGGCAGTTCGGAAAGGATCCGGCGCAGTTGCAGCAGGGCTGCCTTGAAATCGCCGACCGAGGGCAGGGGCAGCGGCGGCGCATGCGGCCCGGCTTGCTGTCCTTCGGCCAGCGCGGCCTCGAGGAACAGCCCGCTGCGCGCGATGGCCTGTTTCATGCCCTCGGGCGTGGCGACTTCCTCGGGCGTGCTGACCGAGGCTTCGAGCGTGGCCAGCGCGGTGCGGAGCGGGGCGGGCAAGGTCCGTGAGGCGGGGCGGCGCGCCAGGGCGTCCAGGGTGCCCAGCAAGGGAGCGTAACCGTTCTGTTGTGGCAATCGCTCCCGCAAGCCCTGCATGGCGACCTGATCGTCCTGCGGCTCGGCGACGATTTCCAATTGGGGTTGTGCGCCACCCGTCAGCACCCGCACCTGGAACTGCGCCGGCAGCTGTGTTCCTGGCGGTTCGGCTTCGACGGCCATGCCGCCGACCTGCAGCAGGATCTTGCCGACATCGTTCTGCCCCAGCACGCGCGCGGCCAACAACGCCCCGATCCGCCAGCTTTCGATGGCAGTGGAACTTGTCGTGCCAGCGGCGGCACCGGCCCATAACTGGGCGGCGAGGCTGGTCGGCGGAATGATCATCGTGTTTCTCCCGCGCTCCCATGCCTGGCTGGATTCCAGCCGAGCGGATGGGGCGTTGTCAGCGTATCGGCAGGAATTTGCGGAGCTTTAGGGTGGGGTTTTCGCGCCGTGTCTTTGAGAGCAACGGCGACGAGCAACAGCGACGAGCAAGGCGCGACACCCATCCCCCTCATCGTCACCCCGGCGCAGGCCCACTGCTGTCCGGGGAAAAAGCGTGACCACCAGGAGACAAGACGGCGATGGGGAAGTCAGGCCTCAAAGGACTCGCGAACAGGGTTCGCTCCCACAAGGTCGCCGCAACTTGCTCCTGTGGGAGCGAACCCTGTTCGCGAGTCCTTTGGAGCCGGACCTTTCACGCTGGCCACCATAGATACACGGCGATCAGCCGGCACCTGATCCCCGGGCCCCGTTGAGCAGTGAGGTCGGCGGGACGATCAGGCCGCGCAGTGGGGCGAAACACCGGCGCCCTGGGCGCCGACCCGATCGCGAAAGTCTAAAGCTTTGGGAAAGATGGCCGATAAGCGATCCGAACAGACCAGAACCCGGCCCCAAGCCCATGTCCAAGAAGCCCAAAGCTCCCGTAGCCAGTGCCGTTTTCGCGGTCGCCCTTGATGCCGACCTGCGTATTGGTGCGGCCCCGGCATTGCGTGATCGTTTGCGTGAGGCACTTGGCGCCGGTCGTGGCGTGGCCGTGGATGGCGCGGCGGTGGCGCAGGTGGATACCGCGGCCCTGCAGGTCCTGGCGGCCTTCGCCCGCGATGCGGCCAAGGCCGGTATCGCCGTGGCGTGGTCGGCCAGCGATGCGCTGCGCAAGGGTGTGGTCGGCCTGGGTCTGAAAGAAACGATTGAACTGCCAGTTGCCTGACTGGCGCGTACTCGAGGTGGAAGATGGCAAAGATTCTTGCGGTTGACGACTCGGCCTCCATGCGCAGCATGGTCGCCTTCACCCTGCGTGGCGCGGGCCATGACGTCGAAGAGGCCGACAACGGCCAGGCGGCCGTGGATGCGGCGCGTGGGCAGCGTTTCGACCTGGTGCTGGCCGACGTGAACATGCCGGTGATGGATGGGATTTC
Organism: Luteibacter sp.; assembly: GCA_036009745.1. GTDB lineage: Bacteria > Pseudomonadota > Gammaproteobacteria > Xanthomonadales > Rhodanobacteraceae > Luteibacter. The sequence continues at coordinate 36,733 of DASYLE010000182.1, forward strand.
CATGGTGCGTGAGCTGCGCACGATGGACGCCTATCGCGGCGTGCCGATCCTGATGCTGACCACCGAGTCGAATCCGGAAAAGAAAATGGAAGGCAAGGCTGCCGGCGCGACGGGCTGGCTGGTCAAGCCGTTCGATCCGGAGCAGTTGCTCGCGACCGTCGGTCGGGTCCTGGGTTAAGAAGAGAATCCGCTCATGAGCAAGGTCGATCTGGCGCAATTCCATCAGGCGTTCTTCGAGGAAAGTCTCGACGGGCTCGATGCCATGGAAACGGCCTTGCTGGCGCTGGAGGCCGGCTCGGACGATGCCGAGCTGGTGCACACCGTGTTCCGCGCCGCCCATTCGATCAAGGGTGGCGCGGCAACCTTCGGTTTCGCGGACGTCGCGGCATTCACCCACGTCGCCGAATCGCTGCTGGAGGAGGTCCGTAGCGGGCGCCGCGCGATCGACAAGCCGATCGTCGAGTTGCTGCTGCGCTCGGGCGACTGCGTCCGCGGCATGCTTTCGCGCTCGATGGGTGGCCATCCGGCCGCCAATGCGGAAAGCGAGGCCTTGCGTGCGGCCCTGGCGGCGATGATTTCCGGCGGTGGCGCGCCGGCGGTGGCCAAGGCGGTCGCGGTAAGCGAGGACGTCGAAGGCTGGGATATCGCCTTCCGCCCGTTCGATTACCTGTTGAAGACGGGTAACGACCCGCTGCGCATGTTTCGCGAACTCGCGGCGCTTGGCGCGTTGACGGTCGATACATCGCTGGACAAGCTGCCTTCGCTCGAGGCGATGGATGCGGAAAGCGCTTACCTCGGCTGGACGCTGTACCTGGCCGGTCCGGTCAAGCGCGCTGCCATCGAGGCGGTGTTCGACTGGGTCGACGGCGACTGCGAGCTGTCGATCGTCGCCCGCGAAGCGGCACCCAAGGCCGTGGCGCCGGTAGCGGCCGCACCGCTCGCCGCCAAGCCGAGCCGCGATGCCGCGGCGAACAGCGAATCGAGCTCGGTGCGCGTCGGCATCGAGAAGATCGACACCTTGCTCAACCTGGTCGGCGAACTGGTGATTACCCAGTCGATGCTGACCCAGTTCGCCGATGGCGTGGATGCGAGCCAGCTCGAACTGCTCCGTCACGGCCTCGGCCAGCTGCAGCGCCATACGCGTGAGCTGCAGGAAAGCGTGATGAGCATCCGCATGCTGCCGATCAGCACGGTGTTCAACCGCTTTCCGCGCCTGGTCCGCGACCTGACCCAGAAGCTGGACAAGCAGGTCAACCTGGACATGCGCGGCGAGACCACCGAGCTGGACAAGACCGTGCTGGAGAAGATCGGCGATCCGCTGGTCCATCTGGTCCGCAACGCCATCGACCACGGCCTGGAGACGCCGGCAAAACGCCGCGCGGCGGGCAAGGGCGACACCGGTACGCTGCGCATGGAAGCGTTCCACCGTGGTGGCTCGATCGTGGTCGAGGTCAGTGATGACGGCGCAGGCCTCAACCGGGACGCCATCGTCGCCAAGGCGATCGAGCGCGGCATCATCGCCACCGGCGAGGGCATGAGCGACGAGGCCGTGGCCGAGCTGATCTTCGAACCGGGCTTCTCCACCGCCGCCCAGACCACCGACCTGTCCGGGCGGGGCGTCGGCATGGACGTGGTCCGGCGCAATGTCGCCGACCTCGGCGGCAGCGTTGCCATCCGCAGCACACCGGGCGCCGGCACCACCTTCACCATCACCTTGCCGTTGACGCTGGCGATCATCGACGGTTTGACCGCCGCTGTCGGCGAGGAGATCTATATCGTGCCGCTAGTGTCGATCGTCGAATCGGTCCAGCTCGGCGCCGACGCGATCCGTAGCGTGGCTGGCGGCGGCGAACTGTTCCGCTTCCGCGACGCCTACCTGCCGGTAGTGCGCCTGCACGACGTGTTCGGTTGCGAAGGCTCCCGCGCGAAGATCGAAGAAGGCATCGTCATCGTGGTCGAGGGCGAAGGCACCCGTATCGGCCTGTTCGTCGACGCGCTGATCGGCCAGCAGCAGGCCGTCGTGAAATCGCTGGAGACCAATTACCGCCGCGTCGCCGGGATCTCCGGCGCGACGATCCTGGCCGACGGTTCGGTGGCCCTGATCGCCGATGTCACCGGCCTGGTCCGCATGCAGGCCAGGCGCAAGGCCGCCTAGTCACCCATTCAAGCTCTGCCTTCCGGCGCCGATAAAAAGGCTAGGGGAGGGCGGACCGAACGATCCGCCAACGGAAAGCACATGAGTCAGTCATCCAACTTCGCGAATGCCCGCGCCGACGAGACCGCCGAGGCGACGCAATACCTGACCGTCAACCTGGCCGACGAGGAATACGCGGTCGACATTCTGGCCGTGCGCGAGATCCGCGGCTGGACGCCGGTGACACGCATCCCGCAGGCGCCGTCCTATGTCCTGGGCGTGCTCAACCTGCGCGGCGTGATCGTCCCGGTGATCGACATGCGCCTGCGTTTCGGCCTGGCCCGCGAGGAATACACCGCGACCACGGTGACGGTGATCGTGACCGTGGCCGGGCGCAATTTCGGCGTCGTCGTCGACGCGGTCTCCGATGTTATCGATATCGTTCCCTCCGCCATCCGCCCGGTACCCGATATGGGCACGGCGGTGGATACCGAATACCTCAAGGGCCTGACCTCGGTCGGCGAGCGGATGGTGCTGCTGCTTGACGTGGACAAGCTGTTGCAGCCGCAGGACGCACAGATACTGGAGGCCGCGCTGCCCGCGGCGGAAGAAGTGAAAGCCGTGGCGTGATCGCCGATGACCTGCGACCTGACGGTCAGATACCTACTGGAACAGCAATGAAGAAGTTCAAGTTCAAGCTCCCCGCCCTGTCCGTCCGTGGCCGCCTGTACAGCGTGCTCGGCCTGCTGACCGTGATGCTGATCGGCGGTGCCGTGATCGGCCTCGGCTCGATGCAGCTGCAGAACGAAGGCCTGCGCCAGATGTACGAGGACGAGATGTTGCCGATCCAGATGATCACCAACATCAATGCCCGTGAACTGATGTCCTTCGTCGTGCTGGGCGAAGCGGTTGCCCAGACCGGCAAGCCCGACCAGCTGAAGCAGAAGATCGCCGAGCACCAGAAGGGCGAGGACGACATTGCCGCGGTGAAGAAGCAGTTCGACGCACTCAAGGTCAGCGATGAGGTCGCCGCCCAGGCGAAGATCTGGCACGCTACCGATGCCGACTACCAGTCGGCGGTGAAGGACATGGTCGACGCGCTCGGCCAGCCGGACGGTGGCGCCGGCGACCTGCTCGAGCTACAGGTAAGGCCGCTGCTGATGGAACGTCGCGCCGACCTGATCAAGCTGATGGAAGTGCAGCGCCGTGAAGCGCAAGGCATCTACCTGTCGGAGGCATCACGTTACAAGGTGATCCGCGCGGTCAGCATCACGGCCCTCATTATCGGGCTCGGTCTGTCGCTGCTGATCGCCGCCCTGGTCGTGCGCTCGATCATCAATACGCTCAACCGTACCGTCGCCGTCGCCCATGCGATCGCCGACGGCAAACTCGGCCATGACATCCAGGTCGACCGCAAGGACGAACTGGGCGCCCTGCTGCACGCCTTCCGCACGATGGACCAGCGCCTCTCGGCGATCGTTGGTGAAGTGCGTCACGGGTCCAGTTCGGTCAGCACCGCCGCGCAGCAGATTTCGCGCGGCAACGACGACCTCAGCCAGCGTACGCAGGAGCAGGCCTCGAGCCTGGAAGAAACCGCTTCGTCGATGGAGGAAATGACCTCGACGGTGAAGCAGAACGCCGAGAATGCCAGCCACGCGAACCAGTTGGCCCGTGGTGCCCGCGAGCAGGCCGAGCGTGGCGGCGACGTGGTCGCCCAGGCGGTCACGGCGATGCGCGATATCAATACCTCCAGCCGCAAGATCGCCGACATCGTCAGCCTGATCGACGAAATCGCCTTCCAGACCAACCTGCTGGCACTCAATGCCGCGGTGGAAGCGGCGCGGGCCGGCGAGCAGGGCCGCGGTTTCGCGGTCGTCGCCACCGAGGTACGTAACCTGGCCCAGCGTAGCGCCGGGGCGGCCAAGGAAATCAAGGGCCTGATCAACGACAGCGCCGAAAAGGTACGTACCGGTTCGGAGCTGGTGGACCAGTCCGGCAAGGCGCTCGCCGAGATCGTCGACAGCGTGAAGAAGGTGACCGACATCGTTGCCGAGATCGCCGCGGCCAGCCAGGAGCAGTCGGCCGGTATCGACCAGGTCAACCATGCCGTGCTGCAGATGGACGAAATGACCCAGCAGAACGCCGCCCTGGTCGAGGAAGCCGCCGCCGCGGCCCGCGCGATGCAGGAGCAGGCCAATGAGCTGACCCGCCAGGTCGGCTTCTTTCAGATCCAGGACGGCGCCGTCGCCGCACCGGTGAAGGCGCGCAACGCCGGTGCCGCCGCCGAGGTCGAGGCAGTGATCGCCGCCGTCCGCAATGCGCCGATGCCGTCTCGTGCGGCGCGTGTCGCCGAAACCGCCGACGCGGGCGCCTGGAAGGAATTCTGATCGATGAACGTGCCCGTCAAACATGACGACAACGCCATGCTGGCGGGCGCGAACGGACCCTCGCTTGGCGACGCCGACTTCAAATTCCTGCGCGAGTTCGTGCTCGAGCATTGCGGTATCTCGCTTGGCGACCATAAGCGCCAGCTGGTCCAGGGGCGCCTGTTACGACGCCTGCGCGCCCTGAAACTGAGCGGCTTCAGTGCCTATTGCGATGTACTTCGGCGTGACCCGGCGGGCGAGCTCGGCGAACTGTCCAGCGCGATCAGTACCAATGTCACCTCGTTCTTTCGCGAGATGCATCATTACGACCTGCTGATCAGCGAACTGCTGCCGCGCTGGCTGGCCGAGAAACGCAACGGCGGACGCCTGCGCATCTGGTCGGCCGGTTGCTCGACCGGCGAAGAGCCGTACGCCCTTGCCATGGTCCTGGCTGAAGCGCTGGAGAAGCTCGGTTCCAGCGTTGATGCCAAGATCCTGGCCACGGATCTCTCGCCGCAGGCGCTGGAGGCTGCGCGCAAGGGTGTCTATGCGCTCGATCGCCTCGGTGGCGTCAGCGATGAGCGACGCAAGCGCTGGTTCCTGCGTGGCGAAGGCGCCTATGCCGGCCTGGCCTGCATCCACCCGCGGTTGCGCGAACTTGTCACCATCCAGCCGCTGAACCTGCTCCATCCGTGGCCGATGCAAGGGCCGTTCGACGCGATCTTCTGTCGCAACGTCGTGATCTATTTCGACAAGCCGACCAAACTCCGGCTGTTCGCGCGCTATGCGGACATGCTCGATACCGGCGGTTATCTGTTCCTCGGGCATTCCGAGTCGATGTATGGCCTCAGCGACGATTTCGACCTGGTCGGCCGCACGGCGTATCGGAAACGTGGCGTATGAATGCAACATCCGTGGCCTTGCCACGCACCTTTACCGGCTTCGATCCCAAGCAGGTACTCCCCGGGTTCGAGCATGTGCGGCGGTTCTGGGATCCGGCGCAGGCCTGCGTCACCGTGAAGATCCTGCCCGGCGAGTTCTATGTGAGCACGCAGGAGGAAATGATCTCCACCGTGCTCGGCTCCTGCGTGTCCGCCTGTATCCGCGATCACCGGCGCAAGCTCGGTGGCATGAACCATTTCATGCTGCCCGAGCCGGTCGGCGAGCGCGACGGCTGGACGGCAACGGTGAGCCGCGCGGCGCGCTATGGCAACGATGCGATGGAGCAGCTGATCAACTCGATCCTGAAGGCCGGTGGGCGCCGCGAGGATCTCGAAGTGAAGATCTTCGGTGGTGGCCGCGTGCTGGCCACGATGACCGATATCGGCCAGCGCAATATTGCCTTCGTGCGCAAGTACATAGCTACCGAGAAACTCAATCTGTGCGCGGCCGACGTCGGTGATGTCTTTCCGCGCCAGGTCCAGTTTTTCCCGATGACCGGCAAGGTCCGCGTCCGCCAGTTGCGCCAGATCCACGACAACACCCTGGTCGATCGCGAGAAGCGTTACCTCAAGCGTTTGGAAAAAGATCCGATAAAGGGAGATGTGGAGCTTTTCTGAGCGGGGGAAAGGGGTTTGCGGCAAAGGCGCGACCGACGTGCCTTGCGTTCATCCCTGGGATGTCCCCTGTCCGAGCATTCCGCCGATTCATTCGATTCAGCTGTAAACACCTGGCCCCAAGCCCCTCATGCAAAAAGTGCGCGTTCTCATCGTCGACGATTCAGCCCTGGTGCGAAAGCTCCTGGCGACCATGCTTGGCTCGGATCCCGCGATCGAGGTGGTCGGCACGGCAGCCGACCCGCTGATCGCGCGCGAGAAGATCAAACAGCTCTCGCCGGACGTGCTCACGCTCGATGTGGAAATGCCGCGCATGGACGGCCTGACCTTCCTCGAGAACCTGATGCGGCTCCGGCCGATGCCGGTGGTGATGGTCTCGTCGTTGACCGCGCAGGGCGCCGACGTCACCTTGCGCGCGCTGGAGCTGGGGGCGGTCGATTTTTTCACCAAGCCAAGTTCCGACCTCGCCAACAGCTTCGTGCAGAGCACCCAGGAGATCTGCGAGAAGGTGAAGCTCGCTGCCGGTGCCAGGCCGCGCGAGCGTGCCGACGTGCGCAAGCTCGAGGTGCCGCCGCGGCTCAGTGCCGATGCGGTCTTGCCGCGCGCGCAGTCGCCAGGTACGCGTGGCGGCAGCCGGATCATCGCGATCGGTGCATCCACGGGTGGCACCGAGGCGATTCGCGTCGTGCTCGAGGCGATGCCGCCCGATGCACCGCCGATCCTGATCACCCAGCACATTCCGGCGGCCTTCAGCGGCCCGTTCGCGCAGCGCATGGACAACTGTTCGGCCATGCGCGTCTGCGAGGCACGCGATGGGCAGCCGATCCAGCCTGGCCACGCCTACATCGCTCCGGGTAGCCAACATCTGCTGGTGATGTGGGATGGTGCCAAACATGTCTGTCGCCTGCACGATGGCCCGCCGGTGAACAGGCACAAGCCGTCGGTCGACGTGCTATTCCGCTCGATGGCGGCCAGCGTCGGCGCCTCCACGGTCGCCGTGCTGCTGACCGGGATGGGCGACGACGGCGCGCGCGGCCTCGGCGAACTGCGCGAGGCTGGCGCACCGACCCTGGTCCAGGACGAGGCAAGCTCCGTGGTATGGGGCATGCCGGGCGCGGCCTGGAAGGCCGGCGCCGCCGGCGAAATGCTTCCGCTCGACCAGATCGCCGCGCGCTTGCTCGCACTGGCGAACACCCCGGTTTCCGCCAGCGCCAAACGCGTCGGCACCTGAAGAACGAGACAAAGTCATGGCAATCGCAAACAAAGAGCGCATCGTCGGCTTCGCCGCCAGCGCCATCGCGCTGGTCGCGGTCCTGGTGTCCCACAATCCGTGGGTCGCGCCGCTGGCGGTCGCCGCGCTCGCCGCGACCTGGATCGCGATCGGTTTCCGCCACGACGAACCTGTCGGTGAGATAAGCGCCCAGGCACTGGCCGCCGATGAGGCTTCGGTACGCGAGGCGATGGAGGACGTGCGTAGCGCGATCGTCGACGAACTCGGCCACGCCAGTCGCGAACTGCACCAGGCGCTGGACCTGCTGCGTGACGCGGTCGCCGAACTCGGCGGCGGCTTCGATGGCCTGTCGCGCAAGACCGGCCTGCAGCAGGCGCTCCTGCGTCAGATCATCGAAAGTGGCGGCAAGGGCATTTCGGTCCAGGATTTCGCCGCGCGCACCGCCGACCTTCTGGAGCACTTCGTCGGCCTGATCGTGCAGCTCTCGCGCGAGAGCCTGCGCATCGTCTATCGCATCGATGGCATGTCCAAGGAAATGGATGCGGTGTTCGCCCTGCTGCGCAACGTCAACACGATCGCCGAGGAAACCAATCTGCTCGCGCTGAACGCAGCGATCGAGGCTGCGCGCGCCGGCGAGTCGGGCCGCGGCTTCGCCGTGGTTGCCGGTGAAATTCGTAATCTCGCCCAGCATTCGAACCAGTTCAACGAGAAAATCGGTACCCACGTCGAGCGCTCGCGCAAGGCGATGGAAGAGCTGCGCGGCCTGGTCGGCGCGATGGCCTCGCAGGATATGAATGTCGCCCTGGCCGCCAAGGGCGGTATCGACGAGATGATGTCCAATATCACCGAGAGCGACGCACGTTCCAGCGCCGCCGCCGACGAAGCCGCGACGATCAACCGTGGCCTCGGCAATGACGTCTCGACCACGATCCGTTCGTTGCAGTTCGAGGACATCCTCAGCCAGCTGCTGCACCAGACCCGTTCGCGCCTGGTCGAACTGCAGGAAATCACCGCCGACTGCACACGCGATATCGAGGAACTGGCCTGTGCACCGGCCAATGCCAGCGAACTGGGCGTCCGTGCCCAGCGCGTGCGCAGCCGCCTTGCCGACCAGCGCGAACGCGCACGCCTGCGTTCGCGTGGCCCGGCCCTGCAGACCTCGATGTCCGCCGGCGAAATCGACCTGTTTTGAGGAACACCACGATGAGCCTGAACATCCATCACGACCGCGAACAGAGCTGCCTGACCCTGCACCTGGGCGAGCGCTTCGACTTCTCCGTGCACCGCGCCTTCCACGATGCCTGCCTGGGCGAGACGGCACCGTCCCGCAGCTACGTCATCGACCTGGGCGAAGTCGCCTCGATGGACAGCTCTGCGCTTGGCATGCTGATGCTGCTACGCGAACATGCCGGTGGCGACCGCGCGGAGATCCGCATCGTCAACGCCAGCAAGGACCTGCGCAATACGCTGCGTATCGCGGGCTTCGACAAGCTGTTCACGGTCCACTGATCTCCCTACACATTTCGTTACGGTGCGGCCGACTAAGGTTCGCGCACCGAGACGAAGGGAGTAAGGGATGTCCATGCACCGCTTGATCCTGGTGGCCGCCGTCGGCTTGCTGGCGGCCTGCCAGACGACGTCGCCGCATAGCGAAGCGAAGCACGAAGAAGCGCCGACACCGGCGCCGCAGCCGGCCACCGCCGCGACGATTACCTACACCTGTACCGACGGCCAGACCGTCCAGGCCCAGTATCCCGACCCGAAGACCGCGGTGATCGTGGTCAATGCACGCTCGTACACCCTTCTCCAGACTGACTCGGCCAGCGGCGTGCGCTATGTCGGCAATGGCTGGCAGTGGTGGACCAAGGGCATGAAGGACGGCACCCTGGCCCCGCTGAAGACCAGCGAGACCATCGCTTCCGCGCCCGGCGTCGCCTGCCACAAGGCCTGATTGCGCTTTATTTTTCCGTTTTGGCGTGGGATCAGGTGGGGAGGCCGGCGAGGACTTTGTCGAGCGTGAGCGGATAGTCGCGGATGCGCACGCCGGTGGCGTTGTACACCGCATTGGCAATGGCGGCGCCGGCGCCAGAGATGCCAACCTCGCCAAGTCCCTTGATCTTCAACGGGTTGGCCTTGTCGTCGAGTTCCGGCAGGAAGAACGCGTCCATGTTCTGGATATCGGCGTTCACTGGCACGTGGTATTCGGCGAGGTCGTGGTTGACGAAATAGCCATAGCGGTCATCCAGTACGAGTTCCTCGGTCAGCGCGCTGCCAACACCGAAGATCATGCCGCCGAGCGCTTGCGAGCGCGCGGTCTTGGCGTTGAGGATGCGTCCCGCGGCGAACACGCCGAGCATGCGGCGCAGGCGAATCTCGCCGGTATCCCGGTCGACACCGACCTCGGCGAAGAAAGCGCCGTAGGAGTGCTGGGCGTAGTCTTTCTTGGTGCTGCCGGGCTCGATGCCGCCGTCGGCTTCGATACCCCCCTCGCCGGCCAGTTCGCCAAGCGGTCGGGACTTGCCGTCGACGAACAGGGCGCCGTCTGCAAAACGTGCCTTGTCAGCCGTGGTGCCCGCCACCTGGCAAAGCTTGCCGCGCAGGTTCATGCAGGCGTCGTAAAGACCCGAGCCACCGCTTGCCGCGCCGAACGAGCCACCCGAGCCCGCGCTGTCGGGAAAATCGGAGTCGCCGAGCAGGACGGTGATCTTGTCCATCGGCAGGCCGAACATATCGGCGACGACCTGGGTGAATACCGTATATGAGCCAGTGCCGATATCGGTCATCGCCAGTCGCGCGGTGACCCGGCCGTCGGCTCCGAGGCGTACCTTCGCCGAGGACTTCATCAGCATATTGCCGCGGCTGGCCGCCGACATGCCGATGCCGACCAGCCAACGTCCGTCCTGGACCTTGCCGGGTGTGGCGTCGCGTTTGTCCCAGCCGAAGCGTTTCGCCCCTTCACGCATGCATTCGAGCAGCTTGCGCGAAGAATAGGGGACATGCAGTTCGGGATCTTCCTTCGGCTCGTTGCGTTCGCGCAGGGCGATGGGATCCATGCCGAGCTTCACTGCCAACTCATCCATGGCCTCCTCGAGCGCGAGCAGGCCGACGGCTTCTCCTGGCGCTCGCATCGAGATCGCCGGTGGCAGGTCGAGGGCGGCAAGTCGATGGTGGTTCATCCGGTTGGCGCCGGCATAAAGCGAGCGCGTGGCCAGCACGGCTGGTTCGAATTCGTCGTTGCCTGGCTGGTTGCCCGACCACGACTCGTGGGCGATGGCCTGAATCGTGCCGTCCTTCGCGGCGCCAATCCGCACGCGCTGGATGGTATTGGTGCGATGACCGACGGCGTGGAAAAGCTGCTGGCGGGTCAGGGCGATCTTGACGGGCTTCCCGATCGCCTTTGCGCCGAGCGCGGCAAGGATCGCGTCCGCCTGCACGTCGAGCTTGCTGCCGAAACCGCCTCCAACGAAGGCACTCTTCACCCGTACGCTTTCCGGCGGGATCTTCAGTGTCGCAGCGATCGACTTCCTGCCTGGCGTCGGCATCTGGTTCGAGGTTTCGACGATGAGCTTGTCGCCCTGCCAGGTGGCACTCGTCGCGTGCGGCTCCATGGCCGCATGTTCCTGGAAAGGTGTCGTATACGTTTCGTCGTGCTTGACGGGGGCCGCCGCAAAGGCCGCGGCGAAATCGCCGCTGTCCGTATCGGTCTTCGCATACGGTAGGTCAGGCGGCGTCCGCGCGTCGTCCTTCGCTTCATCCAGGCGGAACGCCCCCTTTTCTTCGGCATAGCGGACGACGATCAGATACGAGGCGGCGCGCGCCTGTTCGTACGTGTGCGCCAGTACGAGTGCGACAGGCTGTCCGTAGTACTTCACCCCGTCGCCAGACAGTTGCGGCACTGCCTCCCTGGACTTCGTGTCCTGGGGAGCGGCGTTGCGGTAGGTGAGCACCCTGATCACGCCGGGCGCGCGCTCGGCGGAAGCCGTATCGATCGACACGATACGCCCCTTGGCGATGGTGGCGCCCACGGCAAAACCGTAGGAAGCGTCGCCAACCTGCTCGTACTCATAGGCATACTTCGCCTTGCCTGTCACCTTGAGGGGTCCGTCGATACGGTCGAGTGGCTTGCCGACGAGGCCTTTCGGGTTGTCGTCCAGCGGCGTGGCGCCGACCGGCTTGTCCATCTTCATCATCGACTTGCTCCTAGCTCACGGCTTCGGCAAGCACGGCGCCCAGGGTTCGTCGTGCAAGCGCGATCTTGAAGTCGTTATGGCCATGTCCCCGGGCGTCGGCGAACAATCCAGCGCTGGCCGCACGCAGGCTGGCGTCGTCGGCGGAGACGCCACGAATCGCTTGCTCGATGGCTTCGTCGCGCCATGGCTTCGGCGCGATCCCGCCGAAAGCAAGGCGCACGTCGCCGATCTTGCCGCCGGCGACATCGACGATGGCGGCGACCGAGACCAGGGCGAAGGCGTACGACGCCCGGTCGCGGACCTTGCGGTAGACCTGCACCCCTTTGGGTGGCGGCGGCAGGGTCACCGCCGTGATCAGCTCACCGGGGCGCAACACGGTTTCGATCTGCGGCGTGTTTCCCGGGAGGACATGCAACTCGGCGATCGGAATGTGGCGTGTGTCGCCTTCGGGCGAAACGGTATGTACGACCGCGTCCAGGGCACGCATGGCAACGGCCATGTCCGAGGGATGCGCGGCAATGCACTGGGTGCTGGTGCCGACAATGGCATGGATACGGTTGAACCCTTCCATCGCCGCGCAGCCGGAGCCGGGTGCGCGTTTATTGCACGGCTTGGACGTGTCGTAGAAGTAATAGCAGCGGGTACGCTGGAGCAGGTTGCCGCCGGTCGTGGCCTTGTTGCGCAACTGACCGGAGGCACCGGCCAGCAGGGCGCGGCTAAGGAGCGGGTAGCGTTCCCGCACGCGCGGATCGGCGGCAAGGTCGCTGTTGCGTACCAGGGCGCCGATCTTCAGGCCGCCGTCCTTGCCTTCCTCGACGCGGTCCAGGCCAAGTCGATTGATATCGACCAGATGAACCGGTGTTTCGACCTCGATCTTCATCAGGTCGAGCAGGTTGGTACCGCCAGCGATATAACGCGTATTGACCTGTGCGCCGGCTGCACGCGCGGCGGCTTCCGGTGAGGTGGCGCGTTCGTACGTAAACGCCTTCATGCATCCACTCCCGCCGCGTCCTTGATCGCGGCCACGATATTCGGGTAGGCGCTGCAGCGGCAGATATTCCCGCTCATGCGCTCGCGGATTTCCCCGGCACTGAGGGTCGGCGTAGCAGCGAGGTCGGCGCTGACCACGCTGGGCATGCCGGCGCGAACTTCCTCGAGCATGGCGGTGGCCGAACACAGCTGCCCTGGCGTGCAATAGCCGCACTGGAAACCGTCGTGACGAACGAAAGCTGCCTGCATCGGGCTGAGCGCCGCGTTCCCGGCGAGGCCTTCCACGGTGACGATGGACTCGCCGTCGTGCATGACCGCCAGGGTCAGGCAGGCGTTGATGCGACGACCCTCGACGATGACCGTGCAGGCGCCGCATTGTCCGTGGTCGCAGCCTTTCTTCGAACCGGTGAGGCCGATGTGCTCGCGCAAGGCGTCTAGCAGGGTGACACGCGTATCGACATCCAGCGTATGGGATTGGCCGTTCACGGTAAGGCGGACCTGCGTCGTTCGCGTTCCCGGCGCATGACGATCCGGTGCATTGGCCGCGCCATAAGCCACCGCGCTGCCGGCGATACCGGTCGCGGCGGCGACCATGGCGGAAGATCTGAGGAAGTCGCGCCGAGCGGGAAAAATGCGTTCGTCGCTGGATGACATGCCGTACTCCGTTCACTGGGTGGCCTGCGAACGGTTATAGGTGGCGCGGTGTGAAAGCGGGGTACTCCGGAGCGACGCGAATTCGTTGCCCGGCCTTCATCTATCGTCGAGCCGGCCCGCGGCGATCGCGCGACGGAGGTCTTCCGGCGTGTCCAGGTCGTCGAGCAGGCCGGGCGCGGGGATGACTTCGGGGCGATGCTCGGGACTCGACCACAGGCTTTTGAAACCGCGGTCGCCCACCAGTTCTCCCGCGCGGGCGAACGTGCTGGCGCGCAACACGGCGGGGATGCCGAAGGTATCTGCATAACCGGTGGCGACGTCACGCGTTGGATCGAGTGCGTGGGTTTCAAGCAACGTGCGCAGGTGCGCCACGCTCAGGTCCAGATGGTCGACCGCGAGGACCAGCACCGGTGCCGCGGAGCTGGCAAGGGCTTGCGCGGCGACCAGCAGCGAACTGGCCATGCCGGTGGGCCATGCGGGATTGTAGAGGATGTTGGCCGCGGTCCCGGCGAGCGCATCGCGCATGGCCTCCCGTTCCGCGCCGGTGACGACATGGATCGTCGCTGGCGCGGTTTCCGAGGCCAGGCGTACGGCCCGTGCGAGGAGGCGTTCTCCGCCGGAGGTCAACAGCTGCTTGCTACGGCCCAGGCGACGACTGCCACCCGCGGCGAGGATCACGGCGACGTGGGACGCCGTATTCATCCGGCCGCTTCCAGGACTTCGGCGAGGATCGACACGGCGATGCCCTGCGGCGAGCGCGCGCCGATCGGAAGGCCGGCGGGCAGGCGCAGGCGCGAAAGCGCGTCGCCGTCGCGTCCTTCGGCGCGGAGCCTGCCCAGACGGGCGGGGATTTTGCGCCGGCTGCCGAGCACACCGACCACGAAGGCCGGCGATCCGAGGGCGTGGACGGCAACGGCGTGGTCGGTGTCGGCGTCGTGGCTGAGCGAATAGACCGCCGTGCGCGCGTCGAGCGACAGGGCTGGCAGCGAGAAGGCAAGCGGCCGGGCATCGTATGCCACCAGCGGGGTACTGGCTGGCGGTTGCGACGGCCCGTTGGGGCGCAGCAAGACGGTTTCGATGCCGACGGCGCTGGCCAGGGCGAGCAGGGCCAGGGTCACGGGGTCGTGGCCGACCACGACCAGGCGCAGCGGTGGTCGATGCGCTTTCGCGAAACAGCCGGCGGGGGCGGTGAGGATGCCGGACTTGACGCGAGTCGCGCCGTCGTTCAGGTCAGTGACCACGGTGACCGTTTGCCGTCGCGCGCGGGCATCATCCAGGGCATCGCGGTAAGCCGTGGCATGGCGGAGTTCACGAACGAAAATGCCGATACGGCCGCCGCAGGTCAGCTGGATATCCAGGACCGGGCTGCCGGCACCGTAGTCCAGGTGCCGGGGACGCCCTTCGGCGAAGACCGCCATGGCCTCGCTGGCTACCGCCGCCTCGATGCAGCCGCCGGATACATATCCGGCGACCCGCCCATCGCCGGCAATCAGCATTTCGCTGCCGAGCGGCCTGGGCGAGGACCCGTCGATAGCGATCAGGGTCGCGACGGCGACGCGCTGGCCTTCGGCCGTCCATAGGCGCAGCGCCGGAAGCAGGTCGTCGTCGACCGCGTAGTGAGGCCAGTCTGGCCAGGAAACGCTCGTGGGCAGGTGCGGTTGCGCGCTCATGCGCGTACTGTGGCACGCTGAGGCCATGAATGTGTGAGCCGGCCGCTACGGTCGTAAAAAGTATGTGATTGAGCGTTATCGAGGCCAACAGATGTTGACGGACCGCCACGGGCGAACCAAGCGCAAGCTACGGATTTCGCTGACCGACCGCTGCAATTTCCGCTGCAGTTACTGCATGCCGGAGAAGCCTGAGTGGCTGCCGCGCTCGAGCCTGCTCGAGCGCGACGAGATCGTGCGCCTGGCCCGGCTGTTCGTCCGCTCCGGGATTACCCAGGTCCGTCTGACCGGCGGTGAGCCGACCTTGCGCCGCGACCTGCTCGAATGCGTGGCGGCGATCAATGAACTGCGTGCCGACGGTCTCCAGCGACTGTCGATGACGACCAACGCCTCGCGCATTTCCACGCGTGCCCAGGCGCTGGTCGACGCCGGTGTCGACGATTTCAATGTCAGCCTCGACGCGGTGGACCCGCTCGTCTTCAGGAAGCTCACCGGGCGCGAGATCGCGCCTGTGCTCGACGGTATCGACGCTTTGCAGGCCGCGGGTGCGTCGGTGAAACTCAACGCGGTCGTCGTTGCCGGCACCAATGAGGCCGACATCGTGCCCTTGCTGCAGTGGTCGATGGCGCGTGGCCTCTCGCTGCGCTTCATCGAGTACATGCCGCTGGATGCGCCGGGCCACTGGCAGGCTTCCGCCGTAGTCGACGAGGCGGCGATCCTCGCCGCCATTCGCGAACACCATACGGTTGACCTGCAACCGCGCAGTTCCGATCCGGCCACGCCTTACCTGGTCGACGGGCAATACGAGCTCGGCGTTATTTCAACGGTGTCCAATCCGTTTTGCAGCAGCTGCGACCGGTTGCGCATCACCGCCACCGGCGAATTGTTTACCTGCCTGTTCTCGCCGGTAGGGACCCCGCTCGGCCAGCGCATGCGCGAGGGGGTGGCCGAGGCCGACCTCGAGGCGCAGATCCGCCGTGCGGTCTGGCTGAAGGACGCAGGCTATGCGTCGCGTCCCGGTCCGGTCGACCGACCGATTACCATGCACGCCATGGGCGGCTGATTCTGGAATGCCATGAAGACCATTGTTTTCGAATTGTTCGCCAACCTCGAACGGCTGGCCGGTACGGCCGAATGCCGGGTGGAAGTCGAGGAAACTACCGGGAGCGTCGGCGAGGCGATCGCGGCGCTGGCCAGCGTGCGGCCGGAGCTGGCCGCATCGCTGGAGCGTTGCGCCAGCGCGGCCGGCGACCGGATTGTCCGCAGGCACGACGCCTTGCCGGCCGACGGCCGGATTGCCCTGTTGCCGCCGGTGGCGGGAGGTTGAGATGAGCGAAGCCACACTGAGCCACGAACCGCTCTCGATCGATGCCTTGCTGGAACTCGATGCGCATCCGGAATGCGGCGGTCTGGCGATGTTCGTCGGTACGGTGCGCGACCATCATGAAGGCAAGACGGTCACCGCGCTGGCCTATACCGCCCATGAGCCGGTGG
The DNA here is from genome assembly GCA_036009745.1 of Luteibacter sp. Taxonomy (GTDB): domain Bacteria; phylum Pseudomonadota; class Gammaproteobacteria; order Xanthomonadales; family Rhodanobacteraceae; genus Luteibacter. Next base: position 53,015 of record DASYLE010000182.1, read on the forward strand.
CCGCGCGGGTGATCCGCGAGGTCGAAGCGGCGACGCGCGAACGCTTCGGCGTGCCGTATTGCCGCGTGCAGCACCGGCTCGGCGCCCTGGCCATCGGCGATATCGCGATCGTCTGCGTGGTCCGCGCACCGCACCGCGCCGAAGCTTTCGAGGCCTGCCGCTATGCTGTCGATGCAGTGAAGCACGGTGCGCCGATCTGGAAGGAAGAGTTCTATGCCGACGGCGGCAGTGCCTTCGTCGAAGGCTGCTGCATCCGCGACGATTTCGACGCCGGACACACGCACGACCATGACCACGCGAGGGACCACGCCAGCGCATGAAAGACGTCAGCATGAAACCCAATTCCATGCGCATCGCGCGCGCCACCGCGACGCTGCATGCGCCGATGCACTGCATCGCCTTGCTGCGTAGCGGCGAGACCGAGAAGGGCGACCCGCTGAAGACAGCGCGCGTTGCCGGCATCCTCGCCGCCAAGCGTACGGATGAACTCATTCCGCTTTGCCATCCGCTGCCGATCTATCGCGCCGATGTGACCTACGAGCTTGGCGAGACGTCGGTAAGAGTCATCGCCGAAGTACAGACCATCGGTCCGACCGGCGTGGAAATGGAAGCATTGGTCGCGGCGAACATGGCGGCGCTTACCCTCTACGACATGCTCAAGCCGTACGCGGACCCCGAAGAACTGCATATCGAGGATTGCCGGCTGGAGCGCAAGCGCGGCGGCAAGTCGCATTACCGGCGCCAGCTCGCCACGGCACGGTCGGCGGCGGTGCTGGTGCTTTCCGATTCGGTCGCTGCCGGCAGGCAGCAGGATACGGCCGGTGCCGCGGTACGCGCGGCGCTGGATGAGGCCGGATTCGATCCGGTCGAACTGCACGTCCTGCCCGACGAGGCCGCCGGCCTAGCCGCCATGCTCGCCCGACTGGTCGATGCCGCCACCGGTCTGGTCATTACCGTGGGCGGCACCGGGCTCGGTCCGCGCGATATCACGGTCGACACGGTACGCCCGCTGATCGAGGTGGAAGTGCCCGGGATCATGGAGACGGCGCGCGCCTTCGGCCAGCAGCGGATGCCGTATGCGATGTTGTCGCGGGGCATTGCCGGCTATGCGCGCGAATCCTTCGTGATGACTTTTCCCGGTAGCCGGGCGGGCGCGATGGAATCACTGGCGGCGGTGCTGCCGGGGCTGGTCCACCTGCTGGACACGGGGCGTGCCGGTGGGCCTCACCCAGGTGGATACGGCCACGAAAAAACGGCCGGCGCACAGGCACCGGCCGATACGGGAACGGTCCCGGAGTGAAACCCGTCTGGGGTTTGCGTTAAAGCGATGACTCGATAGGGGTATTTACCAGGCGCGGACGTCGACCACGGTGACGGTGTAGTCCTGCATGTCGGTCTGGTAGCGGAACAGTCGGCCGAGGTCGAAATCGACGCTCTGGCCTGGGGCGATGTTCGAGGTGCCTGCCGGCCAGCCCTGCTTGCTCTGCAGCACCTTGCCCGAGGCATCCTTGGCATCGATGCGGATCTGCGCAGCGGCGGCTTCGCCGCACTTGTTGACCAGCTGGCCCTTCATGTTGAAGCGCGGCTGGCCGCTGCCGGCGGCGACCTTGACGGAGAAGCCGTCGACCGAGAAATCCTTGGCCGAGCAGGCCGCGTGCGCGGACAGTGGGGCGGCGATGAGCAGTACGGCGGCGATGGCGAGTTTCATGGGCTGCGACCTGATTCGGGGTAGGGAGTACGAAGGCCTGACGGCAATCGTTACCCGGGATATCGGCGGTGGTCGCAGTATCTTTAGGGGAACTTCGAGTTCGCTCTCGGTTACCCGTGGGCTTCGGGGTGCTCGATGAACCAGAGGCCGGCGAAAAGCTTGGCATCGACCGAATAGCCTTCGGCGACGCGGGCGAACAGCCAGGCGCCGGCCTCGTTGCGCGGCACTTCATGGACGATGATGTTTTCCGAGGCGTCGCCGCCGCCGGGGCCGACCTTGACCAGGTCCCAGGCGCGGGCGAAGGCGATCATCTCGGTGCTCATGCCCGAGGACGAGGGGCCAGCGTGGACGAATTCGACCCGCCCGCAGGCATAACCGGTTTCCTCTTCAAGTTCGCGACGGGCGGCCACCAGCAGGTCCTCGTCGGCCTGGTCTTCGAGGTCGCCGACCAGGCCGGCCGGCATCTCGATGGTCTTCTGCAGGATCGACACCCGGTACTGCTCGACGAACAGGATCCGGTCGTCCGGGGTCACCGCCATGATGATCACCGCGCCACCGGGGTTGTTGCGCTCGACATATTCCCAGCGCCCGCGCTTCTTCAGGGTCAGCCAGCGGCCCGCGTGCAGCACCTCGACCGGCGCGTCGGCATCGTCGGGGATGGCGGACGGGGTCTGCTTGACAGTGCTGGACATGTGGCGGTCTCCTCAGGTCTGGAAAGGGAATGATCGGTGGATCATGTGACGGCGATAAGCGCCCGCAGACGCGAGCGGGTCAGCGGGCCGAAGCGCAGGCGATCGACGACCGCGTCGAGCACGGCAGGATCGCCGCGGCCACGCAGCATGGCGTCGGCGGTTTCGGCGACGGCGATATCCAGGGCGATCCGGGTCAACCGACGACACAGGCGTGCCTGGTCGGCATGCTCGCGCAGGCGCGCGGCGCAACTGGCCGCGCCGCGCAGGCGCAGGTAGGGCACTTCTTCGATGCGGTCGAGCAAGGCATCCAGGGTGCCAAAATGAGCGAGCAGGGCGGCCGCGGTCTTCGCGCCGATCCCCGGCACACCCGGAATATTGTCGACCGCGTCACCGCAAAGGGCGAGGTAATCGGCCACCTGATGGGCATGCACGCCCATGCGCTCGAACACGCCGCTTGCACCCCAGCGCATGCCACGGGCGAAATCCCACTGCTCGTCGCCCTCGCCCAGGAGCTGGCCGAAGTCCTTGTCCGCCGAGACGATGACGCCACGGAACCCGTGCGCGCGAAGGCCCCACAGGGCGCTGCCGATCAGGTCGTCGGCCTCGTACTGATGGTCGTTCAGCACGCGGACGCCGAGCGCCTCGGTGATTTCACGGCATAGGGCGAACTGCCGCTGCAAGGCCGGTGGTGGCAGGTCGCGATTGGCCTTGTACGCGGGGTAGATCGCGTTGCGGAACGAGGTGGTCAGCGAGGCATCGAAGGCGACCGCGATATGGTCGGCGCGGGTCTTCTCCAACAGTTCGCAGAGGAACCGGGTGAAACCGTGCACCGCGTTGACCGGTTCGCCATCGACGTCGTGGAACTCGTCCGGCATGGAGTGCCAGGCGCGGAACACATACAGGCTGCCGTCGACCAGATGGACGACCGGCCGGGGGTTCAGGCCTTCCATTCGGAAACCAGATCGTCCAGCACCGGGCGTTCGCGGTCGGGCGTATCGATCGCCGGTGTGCCGATATGCACGAAGCCGATCACGTGTTCATGGGTTTCGAGCCCGATCAGCTTCGCCGCGGCCGTATCGTAGGCGGCCCAGCCAGTCAGCCATTGCGCCCCGAACCCATGGGCCCCGGCAGCCAGCAGCAGGTTATAGGCCACGCAGCCGGCACTCAGTCGCTGTTCGATGTCCGGGACGGAGCTTTCAGTGTCGATTCGTGCGATCACCACCACCACCAGGGGCGCGAAGCTGTAGCGCAGGCGCTCTTTGTCCTGCTTCGACGCTGGCATGTCCGGGTTTTTGCCGATGGCAAGTTCCGCAAGCCGCTGGCCGAAGACCCGCTTGGCTTCACCGCGCAGCAGGGCCAGGCGGAATGGTACGAGCTTGCCGTGGTCGGGCACGCGGATCGCGGCTTCGAGCATCGATCGCAGCGTGGCCTCGTCGGGCGCGGGTGCGCCAAGCTGGCGGGCGGGCACCGAATGGCGGTGCATCAGGATATCGAGTGGGTTCATCCACCAAGTCTAACCCGGAGGCCTGCTAGGATCTGCGACACCGTCTTTTCGTAGGGGTTGTCGATGCCGATCACGGTAGCTGCACTGCGCGAGACCGCCGATGGCGAGCGTCGCGTCGCGATCACGCCTGAAACAGCGCGGAAGCTTCGCGCGAAAGGCGTCGAGGTACTGCTCGAGAACGACGCGGGCAGGGCCGCGGGCTTTCCCGACAGCGCTTACGCCGATGTTGCCTTCGCCGATGCGGCGACCGTGGCTGGCAGGGCCGACCTGCTGCTTTGCGTGCAACCGCCGGTACTGTCCCTGGGTCTGCTTCGTCGCGGCGCGATCCTGGTCGGGCAGTTACGGCCGCACGGCGCCGCCGAACGCGTCGCCGCGCTGGCCGCCCAGGGCCTGACCGCGTTCTCGCTGGAACTGCTCCCGCGCACGAGCCGGGCGCAGGCGATGGACGTCCTGAGTTCGCAGGCCGCCGTGGCCGGCTATCGCGCGATGCTGATCGCCGCCGAGTCGGCGCCGAAATTCTTCCCGATGCTGACCACCGCGGCCGGCACGATCCGTCCTTCGAAAGTTCTTGTGATCGGCGCGGGCGTCGCCGGCCTGCAAGCGATCGCCACGGCGCGCCGGCTCGGTGCGCAGACCGAAGGTTATGACGTGCGCCCGGAAACCCGGGAGCAGATCGAATCGCTGGGCGCGAAATTCCTCGACCTCGGGGTGAGTGCCGCGGGCACCGGCGGTTACGCGCGCGAACTGTCCGCCGAGGAACGCCAGGCCCAGCAGCAGGCCCTGGCCGAGCATCTGAAAGGTGTCGACGTGGTTGTCACCACGGCGGCGGTACCGGGGCGTCAGGCGCCGAAAATCCTCAGCGCGGCCATGGTTGCCGGCATGAAACCCGGTGCGCTGATCGTCGATCTGGCCGCGGAGGGCGGCGGCAACTGCGAGTTGACCCGCCCCGGCGAGCGCGTCGAGTCCGGCGGCGTCACCATCCTCGGCCCGTTGCATCTGGCTGCTGGCGCACCGCTGCATGCGTCCGAGATGTACGCGAGGAATCTATTTAATTTCAGTGAGTTGCTCATTCATGAGGGGGCGCTTACCCCGGATTTCGCCGATGACCTGGTTGCCGCGACCTGCCTCAGCCATGGCGGGGAAGTGCGCTTTACCCAATGAAGCAGGCTTCAGACGGCGGCAAGGATCCGGGGTGGGATCCGGCCCTGCGGCAGGATCAACCATGGTTGATCGGCTGTACGAACTATCGTCTGGGAATGGGCCGTTTGAGTACGCAGGCCGGTGCCGCGGGCTTCCGTGGGAATCTGTTTCTGGTGGCCACAAACAAAACGCCCGCGATGTTCGCGGGCGTCATCGAGGCCGGTTTATCTGCCGTCGGGCGAGGGCGGTGGCGGCGGTAGCACGCTGTTCGGTCCCAACTGGTGCAGCGACTGCTGGCGCTCGGCGGGGGACAGTTTCTGCCATTTCTGGATCAGCGCTTCGCGCTGGTCGGGCGGCAACTGGCGGAAGCGGTCGAAGGCGGCGTGGAGCTGTTCACGCTGCTCGTCGGTGAGATCCTTGAACTTGCGCATGTTGCGGCGGGCGTCTTCGCGCTCGGCCGGTGACATCTGCTGCCAGCGGGTAATCCGTTGGCGGATTTCCTCGCGCTGTGCCTCGGGCAGTTTCACCCAGCGCGCGGCCTTCTCCAGCATGTGCTGCTGGCGCTGCGGCGGCAGGCTGTCCCAGTCCTTCTGCATGGGGGCGAGCACGGCGCGCTGATCGGCGTCGAGCGACTGCCATGGACGCGGCGGCGGCTGGGCCTGGCCGTGCGGCGGGGCATGCAATGGCGTGTCCTGGGCGAGGACGGGCGCCGCGGCGAAGCCACCGAGCAGGATCGACAGGGCTAGGGCAAGCAGCGGGCGACGCATGGATTTCTCATCAGCGAGAGGCATGGGATCCCGAATTCGACGCGAGCCAGCCGTAGAACTCGAGATTCTGGTACAGCGCCGGATCGGTGTTGTCGGCGTCGGGCGGCAGGTCGCCGTCGGCGTCGGCGCTCTGCACCGAGGTCGATATGGCCGTCGGCACGCTGTGCTGCGCTGGCTGCCAGGTCACGAAGGTGGCCAGGGCTGCGACCGCGAAGGCCCCGGCAGGCATCAGCAGGCGGCGGACATGCGTGATATGGCGCGCCTCCAGCGCGGTACGCCGCGCCGCGCGCAGGCGACCGGCCGTGGTCGGGTCCACTTCGCGGCTGGCACGAACGTACAGTTCGTGCGCCCGCTTCTGCAGGGCGGAATCCTGTTCGGTCATCGCCATTTCTCCAGTTGGTCGCGCAGGTTGTGCATGGCGCGCGACAGATGGGTTTTTACGCTGCCTTCGGAGCAGGTCATCGCCGCCGCGGTTTCGGCGACATCCAGGCCTTCGAGTACACGGAACATGAAAGCCTCGCGCTGGCGCCGCGGCAAGGCCCGCACGGCCACGGCGATGTCGGCATAGGCCTGCGAATCCTGCAGTCGTGCCAGCGGATCGGGGCCCGGATCGGCCGGTTCCCATGCGGGCAGGTCGTCGCCTTCGTCGTCTCGACCGCCGCCCAGCCAGCCGACCACGACCGAGCGCACCTTGCGGCGGCGCTGCAGGTCGACGATCCGCCGGCGCAAAATGCCCCAGAACAGCGGGGTCCATTCCTCGGCCGGTTTGCCGCTGTAATGCTTGACCAGACGAAGCATGGCGTCCTGTACCGCGTCCATCGCGTCCTCGCGATGGCCCAGATTGAGCTCGGCCATGCGCCAGGCACGCCGCTCCACCTGGGCAAGGAACGCGTCCATGCTCGCCGGGACGTCGCGTACCGGTTCCAGCAGCGCGTTGTCGAGAGCGGTCGCCGCGCCGGTCATGGCGTCGTCGTCCGCGTCGTCGGGGCGGGCATTCTCATGCTCCATCAGGGTCGGACACCTCGTAAAACGCGATAGTGCTGAAGCGGTTGACGCCCGGCTATCGTGTCTGGGCAGGCCCCCGTATGATGCCCGGGCACGGACTTAGGGGCGAGACTCATGATCGACGGGTTCCTGGCGTTGTATATCTTCATGCTGGCGGCGTTTACTGGCTACGAAATCATCGCGAAAGTGCCGGTGATCCTGCATACACCCTTGATGTCGGGGTCGAACTTCATCCACGGCATCGTCCTGGTAGGCGCCATGATAGCGCTGGGGCATGCCCGGACGCCGCTGGAAATTGCGATCGGCTTTATCGGCGTGCTCCTGGGCGCGGGCAACGCCGCCGGCGGCTACGTGGTCACCGAACGCATGCTGGAGATGTTCAAGTCCAGCAAGCCCCAGGGCCCGGCCAAGTGATGGACCTGCTGCCTTACCTCATCAAGGCCTGCTATTTCCTCGCCGCACTGCTGTTCATCCTCGGCCTGAAGCGGATGAGTTCGCCGCGCACCGCGCGCGGTGGGATTAACTGGGCCGGGGTCGGCATGGTCCTGGCCGTGGCCGCGACGCTTTGCCTGCCAGACCTGGAAAACCGGTGGCTCATCGTCACCGCCGTGGTGCTCGGCACCCTGGGCGCATGGTGGTCGGGCCGACGGGTGGCGATGACCGCGATGCCGCAGATGGTCGCCCTCTACAACGGCATGGGCGGTGGTGCGGCGGCCGCGATCGGCGCGGGCGAACTACTCGGCTATGCCTCCCAGGCCGTTCCCCTGCTTGGCGGCGGCAAATTCACCGTGGCCGGCTATGTGGCGCCCTCGATGGCGCAACTTGTCCTGGCCGTGCTGGGCGCACTGATCGGGTCGATCAGCTTTTCCGGATCCCTGATCGCCTTTGCCAAGCTGCAGGGCTGGCTGGACCGTCGTTTCGTCTTCGGCGGCCAGCGCGCGGTCAATGCACTGATCCTGCTTGCCGCGCTGGCGACGGGCGCGTGGATGATCGGCGGGCATCTGGATACGGCGACGATCTGCCTGTTCTTCGCCCTGGCCCTGGTGATCGGCGTGGCGATGACCTTGCCGATCGGCGGGGCCGACATGCCGGTGGTGATCTCGCTCTACAACGCGTTGACCGGCCTGGCGGTCGCATTCGAGGGCTTCGTCCTGGGCAACGAGGCGATGATCATTGCAGGGACCGTGGTCGGCGCGGCCGGTACCTTGTTGACCCAGCTGATGGCCCGGGCGATGAACCGGTCGCTCGGCAACGTGCTGTTCGGTAACTTCGGTGCGGGCGGCGGCGAAGCCCAGGCGATCGAGGGCGCGCAGAAACCCATCGAGGCGGCCGATGCCGCGGTGATGATGGCTTATGCGGAACGGGTGGTGATCGTGCCGGGTTACGGGCTGGCGGTCGCACAGGCCCAGCACAAGGTCTGGGAGTTTGCCCAGTTACTGATCGCGCGCGGCGTGAAGGTCCGCTTTGCGATCCATCCGGTGGCCGGGCGCATGCCGGGACACATGAACGTGCTGCTGGCCGAGGCGGGCGTGCCGTACGACCTGATCGTGGACATGGAGGACGTCAATCCCGAGTTTCCGGCCACCGACGTGGCCCTGGTGATCGGCGCCAACGACGTGGTCAATCCCTTGGCAAAGACCGATCCGGCTTCACCGATCTATGGCATGCCGATTCTGGATGTCTCGTTGGCAAAACATGTGGTGGTGATCAAGCGCGGCAAGGGCACCGGCTTCGCGGGCATCGAGAATGCGCTGTTCTATGCCGATAACACGCGCATGCTCTACGGAGACGGCCAGGCAGCCATGGCCTCGCTCGTCGCCGAGGTCAAGGGGCTGGACGCGTAGTCCCGTGTGGCTCGCGCCAAGCCGCAATGGCGGCTATGGCCGCGCCGAGCAGGTAGATCAACGATTCCTTCCAGCCCAGCGAATTGGCGGCCAGCGACACCAGCATCGCGGCACCCGAGGCGCGCAGCGTATCCATGAAGCCCACCCCCATCATCGCGGCAATGGTCGCGGCGATCGTCAGGCACTTGGCGTAAGCCGCCGCCAGGAGGGTCGCGACCGCGGCAAGGGTGGCACCGCGGGATCCCTTGCTGCGAATCCATCGGCGTATCACCTGGCCGAGCAGCCAGCCGACCGGCAGTGCCAGCCAGGGTAGCGAACGCCCCGCGAACAGGGTCGGCACCATCCATACGGCACCGGCCGCCAGGCCGAACATCGCGGCGCAAAGCGTTGCGAAAAACAGGTCGGACAGGGCGCGGGCGTTCACGTCGACGAGGTATGGCGGCGGGATTGAGGGCGTGCTGTCACGTGTTTCACCTGGGCGAAAAGCCGCCATCATACCGGGTAGGGCGTTCGGCTTGAGAATCGGCTCCGTCGGCCAAATCTTGAGTCTTGGATTCGGGGCGCCGGCGTCAGCCGCGCTTACCCTGCATAATAGGTATCTTTATGGCCGCTCCAGGCGGCCAGCGACAGGATCGGCATGAGTGGCTTCAGTCTCAGCAGCGAACCCTTCACCCTCGAACGCGACTGCCCGGCAGTCATGGTTCCGCAGGGCGAGACGGTAAGCCTGCCCGCCGGGCAGGTCGGCTATATCACCCAGGCGCTGGGTGGCAGCTTCACGGTTTATGTCGAGGGCAACCTGTTCCGCATCGCCGGCGAAGATGCCGACGCGCTGGGCAAGGAACCGCCGCGGCCGATCGAATTGGCCGAAGGTGCCAGCGATGACGACGTCGAGAAGCTGGTCTGGCAGCAGTTACGCACCTGTTTCGACCCGGAGATTCCGATCAACGTGGTTGAGCTTGGCCTGGTCTACGACGTCAGTCTCGAACACACCGACAGCGAGGCGCGCAAGGTCTGGGTCAAGATGACCCTGACGGCGCCGGGCTGCGGCATGGGCGACATCCTCGTTGACGACGTACGGACCAAGCTCGAATTGATTCCGACGGTCGAGGAAGCGGACGTGGACCTGGTTTTCGACCCACCCTGGAACCACTCGATGATGTCTGACGCGGCCAAGCTCGAAACCGGCATGCTCTGAGGTTCAGCGCCTGCACGAGCGCCTTCGTTCCGATGGACCTACGCTCTTGTCAGATCAGACTCGCGTCAAGCCGCGTCCGCAGCGAGCTTCAATCCCCAGCTCTCCAGGCTAGTGTCGTCGTGCCGGCAGCCGTCGGCATGACGTCCATACGGGACGCGATGTAAACCTAAGCTACGGAGAGCGTGCATGAAGACAACTTCAGGGAAACTACGGTCCGTCATTTACCTGGCGATCGCGGCTGTGATTGGTTCGGCATCGGCGCAGGCATCGGTGAATCAGCGATGGCAGGCCCAGGCTATGGGTGGGGTTTCGGCGGACGAATTGTCGCAACGGATAGGCCTCGAAGTTGGAAGCAGGCTGGAAGACGTGCGGTCGGCGCCCACGGTGCATGGCACGGAAACCGTTCGTATGAGGCAAACCTGGTTAGGTGTTCCCGTCTACGGTCGCGGTGCGACCGTGGAACGTGACGCTGACGGCCGTGTCGTCACGCTTAGTGGGCTTATCGAGAAACAGTTTGCCCCCGATATGCCGTCGGCACTGCCCAGGTTGAGCGCGACGCAGGCCCAGGCTGCCTGGAGGGGGCAATCCGGGACGAACCTGGCAGCGGGCATGGTGGAAGACCGCGACGCCGAGCTCTTTGTCTACCCGCACGACGGTGGCAAGGCGCGCCTGGTCTATCTTGTATCTCATTATATATCGGGAGAAAAACCGAGCCGGCCTACGGCGATTCTGGACGCGGACACCGGGCAGACCATCGATCAGTGGGAGGGGCTGGCCAATGCCGAAGCGACTGGGCCGGGTGGAAATGCGAAGACGGGTCGCTATGAATATGGCGTGGATTTTCCCGCATTACAGGTGACCCAGGCCGGTGCGTACTGCACCACCGAGAACGCCAACGTGGGAACATTCAATATGGCCAACCGGACATCGGGCCCCGGTACCCTGTGGCGTTTCCTCTGCCCGAACAGCGCTGGCGACAATGTGAATCAGGGCTATGGGCCCATCAATGATGCACACTATTTCGGTGGCGTGGTGTTCGACATGTACCGTTCGTACCTGGCAACGACGCCGCTCCGGCAGAAGCTTGTCCTCAAGGTGCACTACGGAACGCGTTACGAAAACGCGTTCTGGGACGGCAGTGCGATGACCTTCGGCGATGGCGACCGGACGTTCTATCCGCTGGTCGGTCTCGACGTGGTTGCACATGAGGTCAGTCATGGCTTCACGGAACAGAATTCCGGCTTGGTCTATACAAACCAGTCAGGCGGTATGAACGAGGCCTTCTCCGATATCGCCGGCGAGGCGGCCGAATGGTTTTCGCGAGGAAGGAATGACCTGCTCGTGGGTGCCGAGATCTTCAAGTCAGGGGGTGGCGCATTACGCTACATGTGCGAGCCGCCGCGCGACGGCGTGTCCATCGGGCATGCGCGCGACTATCGCGCCGGTATGCCCGTGCATTACTCCAGCGGCGTTTACAACAAAGCGTTCTGTACCCTGGCGAAAACGGGCGGATGGGACGCCGAAAAGGCCTTCAAGGTGTTTGCCCGCGCCAACATGCTGTATTGGCGGTCGAACGAAACCTTCGATGGCGGTGCATGTGGCGTACAGCGCTCCGCGGCGGATATTGGGTTGAGAGAAGCTGACGTCGTGGCCGCATTCGGGCAGGTGGGCGTTACCTGCCGATAGGATTGAATAGCGATAGGTCTCATGGAACGGAAAGGCCGGGAAATCCCCGGCCTTTTTCGTGGGGTTGTAAAGGACGGAATTCAGCTTCCCTCGAAACGATTCGCTTCACGATTCTTGCGGACCTTGCCCGGATCCCAGACACGACCGTTCATCGCGATATAGACGCCGTCCGGCAAGGTCTGGACGGCACCTACCGCGCAGCCGATGTTGAATACCGCGTCCGAACCCTGGAAGCGGGCGGGATTGAGCGCGCCCGTGAGTACGATCACCTTTCCAGGAAGGTCCTTCAGGACCTGCGCGGTCTCCACCATGGTGTCGGTGCCATGGGTAATCAGCACGTGTCGGTGCGGCTGGGCCTCGATGGTGCTGCGGACCAGGGCGCGGTCCTCTTCGGTGACGTGCAGGCTGTCCTTGCGCAGGATCGGTATCACCTCGAAGCGGAAGGCGACACCGAGCTGGGTGAGGATGTCGCCGATCTGCGGGCTACCGATCTGGTAGTCCGACTTGTCGTCGAAATACACCTTGTCGATCGTGCCGCCGGTCGTGATGATGGTGAGTTGCTGCATGGGGGTCAGCCTTTTCGGTTAGTCGTAGTTTAATCGGTCGGTGGCTTCCTGTCCGCCCATCGGCCTTCGGTCAAGGACTTACCTGCGGGATTTTCCGAGGCTGAAACTGACATCCCGTCACAGCTGGCGCCCATGACTCCGACGTTCCCGTCCATAGGGTTGGGTGGTCATGTCCTTCAGTGCGGGCATGGCGCATTCCCAACATGGAGCGTGGATCGTGAACTCGCATAGGCTTCCCGTAAAAATGCCGGATCATCGCAGCCATTGGCCTGGCTGTCGGCTTATGTCGGCGACAAGCTCTGCCGCGACGCAAGATAGCGAATCGCGGATGACCGCAGCCGAAGGGCAAGACCGAATCAACGATCTCATCGTGTAACTCGACGAGGCGACCGGTATTGCTTCGTGGATATCCCGACAATCGGCGGCGGCGCCGCGGTCGATGCGGTAGCGGCGGATATATAAGTCGTACGCGCGGGCACAGGGCGGTGCCCGCGTTAACCCTGGACCAGGATGGCATCCTCATCAGGGTGGCCGCTGGCTGAGCGTTCGAGCCCATGAGCGAGGAAGCGGTCCAGTACCAGCGTGGTGTACGCATGGCCTTGGTTCTCGGCTCCGGCTAGCCGTCGAGCCATCGCGCCGGCGGCCGCTGTCCGTGCCAGGGTGATTGCCACGGCACGGGCGGATACTTCCCGGCGATCACCCTGGCCGGAGCGCTCGAGCATGGCGGCGACGTGATCGAGCGCGCTCCTCACCGCACTCAGTGGATGGTTGCCGGTGCATTGGCCTTCCAGCGCGCGTCGAAGGCCGCCGAAATCGACGCTGCGTAGTGCGCGCTGGACATCGAGCGCGAGTACATTGGTGGTGCCTTCCCAGATCGGGTAGACCTGCGCATCGCGCAGCAGTTGCGGCAGGCCGGTGTCCTCGATGTAGCCCGCGCCGCCGAAGCATTCGAGTGCTTCGGAGATGATCTTCACGGCCAGCTTGGCCGTCCATAGTTTTGTTGCCGGCGTCAGTACGCGTAGCAGGATGAGTTCGTCGGGGCTCGCCGTGCCGTGTTCGCTCTTGCCCAGCAGTTCGGCGATACGGAAGGTAAGGGCGAAGGCCGCGTCGAACTCCACCTGCATGCCGGCAAGCGTGTGCCGGTGCAATGGCTGGTCGACCAGCCTGCGTCCGAAGGCCTGACGTCTTCCGGCATAGTCCCGGGCCAGGGCAAGCGCGCGCGACATGCTGGCCACCGCGCAAACGGCGTTCCACGTGCGGGTGACGTTGAGCATCGGTGCGATCTGGCGGACACCGTGTTCGAGCGCGCCAACGGGCGTCGCCGGCAGTCCGTCCAGATGGATTTCCGCTGTCGGCAGTTCGCGCGTGCCGAGCTTCTGTTTCAGTCGATCGATGCTCAGGCCTTGCCAGCGACCCTTCGCGTCCTTCGTCTCGACAAAGAACAGGCCCAGTGCGCCTGTACCGTCACCTGCGCCCTCCGGGCGAGCCAAGGCCATGGCCGCTTCGCCGACCACGGCCGAGCTGAACCATTTGCGTCCGTACAGTCGCCATTGGCCGCTTTCGTCGCGCCGCGCCACGGTTTCCGTGTTGCCGACGTCCGAACCGCCATGGGTTTCCGTCATCCATTGTCCCGACAACCAGAATCGCGAGACATCGGTGGCCAGGAAATGGGGAAGCGCGCGGTCCATCAAGGCGCGGTTTCCCGAGGCCTTGATCGCGGTTGCGGCGCCATCGGTCATGGCCAGCGGGCAGGTGTAGAACTCGCTGGCCACGTGGTACAGGTAGACGCGCGCGAACTGCTCCACCCGTGCGTATTCATGCGCTTCGTGACCGGCGGCCAGGACGCTGTGTTTCGTCGTGATCGCTGCGCCTTCTTCCCAGGCCTGCGTCAGCGCAATGCGGTCGACTCGATGCCCCCACGCATCCCATTGGGTGAGGATCGGCTCGCGAGTTGGCGTGCGCTGGCGTCTTTCATAGGCCATCGCGGCGTAGTCGGCCAGCGCGTCGAGGTCCGGTTCGATCGCATCGAAACGGTCGCCTGGCAGCAGCCGGGCCAACCATGGACGCAGCAGCCTGTCGCTGCGATAGGGATGCGCCAGGTAGGGCGCTTCCTGGACGAAGGACATGACGGACTCCGTGGCGACGGGAGTCCTAGCCTATCCCAACGGCGGTCCGGCTTATGCCGAGGACGATTTCTTGCGCTTGACCCCGGCGCCGAGGGTGCCGATCAGCAGCAGGGTCAGGACGATCTCGACCAGGGCGATCCAGCGTTCCTCGGCCGAACTCCAGCCTTCGGCGATGCCGTGGCAGAAATAGAACAGGCTGAGGATGCCGACCCATAGCAGGGCGCGCTGGATATTGCGCAGGGCGAGCAAGGGCAGGAGTAGCGGTACAACCGTGACGGCCAGCACCAGTCCCGAAGGCATGGTCCGCGGCGGGAACAGCCACAGGTACCAGGCCAGTTGCAGCACAACCAGGGCGGCCCAGGCGACCAGGCCCACGCATTCGGCGCGAGTGACCGGCTTCATTCGCCGCGTCCCAGTCGACGTGCGATGTCGGCCAGCCGTTTACCCAGGGCCCGGGCGAGGTCGCGCTCGTGTTCGCTGATCGTGTTCTCGCCCTTCCCGCCAGCTACATGGCTGGCGCCATAGGGCGTGCCGCCGCTGGTGGTCGAGGTCAGCGCGGCTTCGGTATACGGGATGCCGACCAGCAGCATGCCGTGATGGAGCAGGGGCAGGGCCATGCTGAGCAAGGTGGCTTCCTGGCCGCCATGCATGGTGCTGGTGGAGGTGAACACGCAGGCCGGCTTGCCGGCAAGGGCGCCCGAGGCCCACTCGGCGCCGGTTCCGTCGAGGAAATGTTTCAGCGGCGCGGCCATATTGCCGAATCGGGTTGGACTGCCCATGGCCAGCGCCACGCATTCGACCAGGTCGCGACGGTCGACATAGGGCGCCCCATCCTCCGGCTCGGGCGGCTGGGCGACCTCGGTTACCGGTGCCACGGGCGGCACCTGGCGCAGCCGCGCACGCATGCCGGGTACCTCCTCGATGCCACGCGCGATCAGGCGCGCCAGCTGTGCGGTATGGCCGCTGCGGCTGTAATACAGCACGAGGATGTCTGAACCGGTGTCGGTCATGGCGTTGGGTGCGTCAGGGCGAATGCGCTAGTCTCGCAGATGTTGCCCCGGGCGCCCAATCGCCGGGCGTCCTGGAGCCGGCAAGGAACACCATGGCTTTGCGTTTCAATCGCGACCGCGTGCTGAGTTTCGCGCGCTTCACCTGGCAGCGCTTCGTCGACGACAAGTGCTTCGAGACGGCTGGCGCCCTCTCGTATACGACCCTCGTGTCGCTGGTACCGCTGACGGTGGCGGTATTCGCGATCCTGTCCGCCTTCCCGGTGTTCGCCGAATGGCGGCTCAGTCTGGCCAACTATGCTTTCGAGAATTTCGTGCCTGCTGCTGGCATGAAGATTCAGGACTACATGCTCGCCTTCGCCGACAAGGCCAGCCAACTCACCGGCATCAGCATCCTGGTCATGCTGTTCAGCGCGGTATCGATGATGATCAGTATCGAGGACCGCCTCAACCGCATCTGGCGTGTGCGCAAGGCGCGTGGCTGGGGTTCGCGCCTGCTGTTGTACTGGGCGGCGCTGACCCTGGGGCCAGTCCTCATTGTCGGCGGCCTGGCGACGACGTCGTACCTCGCGGCGATGCCACTACTAAGCGATGCGGCAAGCCAGATCGGATCCCAGCCGCGACTCCTGAGCGTGGCACCGTTTGCGATCACCCTGGTCACGCTGTTGCTGATGTATACGATGATCCCGAACCGCCGCGTTTCCTGGCGCCATGCGGCGCTCGGTGCGTTGCTGGGCGCGGTGCTGTTCGAGATCGCCCGCTGGGGATTCACCTTGTTCGTGCGCGGGGCACATACCTACCAGCAAATCTATGGTGCGCTCGCGGCGATCCCGATCTTCCTGCTGTGGATTTATCTTTCCTGGATCATCGTGATCCTCGGCGCGTCGATCGCGGCGTCGATATCAGCTTTCGAGTACACGGTGCCGAGCGAGGCATTGCCCGAAGGCGCCGAGTTCCTCGGCCTGCTTGTCGTCCTGCGGCATTTCGTCGCGGCGCAGCGTCGCGGCGACAACGTGGATCCTGCGGTCGTCCGGCTGCGCGAGCCGTATTTGCAGAGCAATGCGATCGCAGCTTATTTCGAAGACCTGCAACGCGCGGACATGATCCAGCGCGGCGAGGCAGGCGGTTGGTTGCTTTCGCGCAGTCTCGACACCACAGAGCTATTGCGTCTGTATCGTTGCACCCAATACCGCCTGCCGCTGCATCCGCGCGAACAGGTCGCGGCGCTCGGCATCGTCCTGCCTGCCGTGCTGCTCGACCTGCTCGACGCGCTTGCCGCGGCGCTGGACGATACGATGGGCGCGCGGCTCGATCGGCTGTATCCGGCTGAATCGACGTCCCCTGAGTCCATGCCCCTATACCCCGAGGATTGCTCCCCATGATCGTGCGTTCCCTCCTGCTGGCCGGCCTGCTTGTCGCCGCCGCACCGGTGCTGGCCGATACCGCGGCCAAGCCGTCGCTGAAAGTCACCACCCTCGATGGCAAGGCCTTCGACCTGTCGGCCGAGCGAGGACATTGGGTCATCGTGAATTTCTGGGCCACCTGGTGCGTGCCGTGCATCAAGGAGATGCCGGACATCTCCAATTTCGTGAAGAGCCGCAAGGACGTGAGTGCAATTGGCCTGGCCTTCGAAGACACTGACAAGGCCGATATCGTGGCCTTCGTGAAGAAACATCCGGTCGTCTATCCGATCGCCCAGGTCGACGTACTGGACCCGCCAAAGGATTTCGAGACGCCGAAGGGCTTGCCGACCAGTTACCTCATCGCGCCGGACGGCAGCGTCGCGAAGCGCTTCGTCGGCGGTGTCGACGGCAAGAAGCTTGCTGACGCCATCGAGGCGGCGAAGTAAGCCCATGCACGGTGCGCGCTTCATCGTCGACGGCCGGGTGCAGGGCGTGTTCTATCGCGCCTCCGCGCGCGAACAGGCGCTGGAGCTCGGTCTCACCGGCTATGCGAAGAACCTGCCGGATGGCCGCGTGGAAGTCCTTGCCTTTGGCAGCCTGGCCAGCCTCGATGCACTCGAGGCATGGCTCCGGATCGGGCCGCCGGCAGCGAAAGTGAGCGAGGTCGTCCGCGAGGACGATGTCGCCGATCCCATACCGGTCCGTTTCGAGACGCGCTAGTAAACGACCGGCACGGTCAGTGCCTTGTCGGTGAGGTGTTCCTTCTGCGGCTTGCCGCGCAGCTTCGCCAGCTTGACCGGCGTATCGACGAACTCACGGCTCGGCATCTGTTCCAGGAAGTGACGGATCAGGTTTAACCGGCCGGTCTTCTGGTCGTTGAAGTCGGCGACGAACCAGGGTGCGTGGGCAGCGTGCGTGCGCTCGATCATGATGTCGCGCAGCTTGCCGATTTCCGTGTACTTCTGCCGTGCGGCGATGTCCACCGGTGACAGCTTCCAACGCTTGAGCGGGTCGCCGGCGCGGTCGGCGA
This sequence comes from Luteibacter sp., assembly GCA_036009745.1. Classification (GTDB taxonomy): domain Bacteria; phylum Pseudomonadota; class Gammaproteobacteria; order Xanthomonadales; family Rhodanobacteraceae; genus Luteibacter. The sequence goes on from DASYLE010000182.1 coordinate 70,688, forward strand.
AACGTTTCTCCTGCTGTTCCTGGTCGACTGCCAGCCAGTACTTGATCAGGATGATGCCGTCGTCAGCGAGCAGCTTTTCGAACGAGGGGCAAACCTCGAGGAAATGTTCGTACTCGGCGTTTGTGCAGAAACCCATGGCCGGCTCGACCACGGCGCGGTTATACCAGCTACGGTCGAATAGCACGAGTTCGCCGGCCGCGGGCAGGTGCTCCACGTAGCGCTGGAAATACCACTGGCTGGTTTCCTTCGCATCCGGCTTGCCGAGGGCGACGACGCGATAACCGCGTGTATCGAGCGATTCGGTCATCGCCTTGATCGTGCCGCCCTTGCCCGCGGCGTCGCGCCCTTCGAGGATGACGACGACCCGCTTGCCGCTTTGCCTGAGCCAGCGGGTGACGCCGATCAGCTCGGTCTGCAGTTCCTCGAGGGCCTTCTGGTACGCCTTGCGCTTGCCCAT